>NZ_JAYQWM010000142.1:0-6254 GCF_036662595.1 Escherichia sp. Lx600-2
GCTCATGATGTCCCTCTGGGATGCGCTCCGGATGAATATGATGATCTCATATCAGGAACTTGTTCGCACCTTCCCTAGCTAAAACCCAAACTAGTTTGTTGCAATTAGCATCCTTGCATCTCTATGTAAAGGGCTGAAGGGATTCGGATGTGATGGTATGATTACAGACATTCATGTCTGAGATTGTCTCTGACTCCATAATTCGAAGGTTACAGTTATGATCATCGTTACCGGCGGCGCGGGCTTTATCGGCAGCAACATCGTTAAGGCCCTGAATGATAAAGGCATCACCGATATTCTGGTGGTGGACAACCTGAAAGACGGCACCAAGTTTGTGAACCTGGTGGATCTGGATATCGCGGACTATATGGATAAGGAAGACTTCCTGATCCAGATTATGGCTGGCGAAGAGTTCGGCGATGTCGAAGCGATTTTCCACGAAGGCGCATGCTCTTCCACCACCGAGTGGGATGGCAAGTATATGATGGATAACAACTATCAATACTCCAAAGAGCTGCTGCACTACTGTATGGAGCGCGAAATCCCGTTCCTGTATGCATCTTCCGCGGCCACTTACGGCGGACGCACCTCCGACTTTATTGAATCCCGCGAGTACGAAAAACCGTTGAACGTCTACGGTTACTCAAAATTCCTGTTTGATGAATATGTTCGTCAAATCCTGCCTGAAGCGAACTCGCAGATTGTTGGATTCCGTTATTTCAACGTTTATGGACCGCGTGAAGGCCATAAAGGCAGCATGGCGAGCGTCGCTTTCCATCTCAACACCCAGCTTAACAACGGTGAATCACCGAAGCTGTTTGAAGGTAGCGAGAACTTCAAACGCGACTTCGTCTATGTGGGCGACGTGGCTGATGTGAATCTGTGGTTCCTGGAAAATGGCGTTTCCGGCATCTTCAATCTCGGTACTGGTCGTGCGGAATCCTTCCAGGCTGTAGCTGATGCTACGCTGGCTTATCACAAGAAAGGCCAGATCGAATACATTCCGTTCCCGGATAAACTGAAAGGCCGCTATCAGGCGTTCACTCAGGCAGATCTGACGAATCTGCGCGCGGCGGGTTACGACAAACCGTTCAAAACCGTTGCTGAAGGTGTAACGGAATACATGGCCTGGCTGAATCGCGACGCATAAGAGCTCTGCATGAAAATACTGGTGATCGGCCCGTCTTGGGTTGGCGACATGATGATGTCGCAAAGTCTCTATCGCACGCTCCAGGCGCGCTATCCCCAGGCGATAATCGATGTGATGGCACCGGCATGGTGCCGTCCATTATTATCGCGGATGCCGGAAGTTAACGAAGCTATTCCTATGCCTCTCGGTCACGGAGCGCTGGAAATCGGCGAACGCCGCAAACTGGGTCATAGTCTGCGTGAAAAGCGCTACGACCGCGCCTACGTCTTACCCAACTCCTTCAAATCTGCATTAGTGCCTTTCTTCGCGGGTATTCCTCATCGCACCGGCTGGCGCGGCGAGATGCGCTACGGTTTACTCAACGATGTACGCGTGCTCGATAAAGAAGCCTGGCCGCTAATGGTGGAACGCTATATAGCGCTGGCCTATGACAAAGGCATTATGCGCACAGCACAAGATCTGCCGCAGCCATTGTTATGGCCGCAGTTGCAGGTGAGCGAAGGTGAAAAATCATATACCTGTAATCAATTTTCGCTTTCATCAGAACGTCCGATGATTGGTTTTTGCCCGGGTGCGGAGTTTGGTCCGGCAAAACGCTGGCCACACTACCACTATGCGGAGCTGGCAAAGCAGCTGATTGATGAAGGTTATCAGGTGGTTCTGTTTGGCTCGGCGAAAGATCATGAAGCGGGCAATGAGATTCTTGCCGCTTTGAATACCGAGCAGCAGGCATGGTGTCGGAACCTGGCGGGGGAAACACAGCTTGATCAAGCGGTTATCCTGATTGCAGCCTGTAAAGCCATTGTCACTAACGATTCTGGCCTGATGCATGTTGCGGCGGCGCTCAATCGTCCGCTGGTTGCCCTGTATGGTCCGAGTAGCCCGGACTTCACACCGCCGCTATCCCATAAAGCGCGCGTGATCCGTTTGATTACCGGCTATCACAAAGTGCGTAAAGGTGACGCTGCGGAGGGTTATCACCAGAGCTTAATCGACATTACTCCCCAGCGCGTACTGGAAGAACTCAACGCGCTATTGTTACAAGAGGAAGCCTGACGGATGCGGGTTTTGATCGTTAAAACATCGTCGATGGGCGATGTTCTCCATACGTTGCCCGCACTCACTGATGCCCAGCAGGCAATCCCAGGGATTAAATTTGACTGGGTGGTGGAAGAAGGGTTCGCACAGATTCCTTCCTGGCACGCTGCCGTTGAGCGAGTTATTCCTGTGGCAATACGTCGCTGGCGTAAAGCCTGGTTCTCGGCCCCCATAAAAGCGGAACGCAAAGCGTTTCGTGAAGCGCTACAAGCAGAGAACTATGACGCAGTTATCGACGCTCAGGGGCTGGTAAAAAGCGCGGCGCTGGTGACGCGTCTGGCGCATGGCGTAAAGCATGGCATGGACTGGCAAACCGCTCGCGAACCTTTAGCCAGCCTGTTTTACAATCGTAAGCATCATATTGCAAAACAGCAGCACGCCGTAGAACGCACCCGCGAACTGTTTGCCAAAAGTTTGGGCTATAGCAAACCGCAAACCCAGGGCGATTATGCTATCGCACAGCATTTTCTGACGAACCTGCCTACAGATGCTGGCGAATATGCCGTATTTCTTCATGCGACGACCCGTGATGATAAACACTGGCCGGAAGAACACTGGCGAGAATTGATTGGTTTACTGGCTGATTCAGGAATACGGATTAAACTTCCGTGGGGCGCGCCGCATGAGGAAGAACGGGCGAAACAACTGGCGGAAGGATTTGCTTATGTTGAAGTATTGCCGAAGATGAGTCTGGAAGGCGTTGCCCGCGTGCTGGCCGGGGCTAAATTTGTAGTGTCGGTGGATACGGGATTAAGCCATTTAACGGCGGCACTGGATAGACCCAATATCACGGTTTATGGACCAACCGATCCGGGATTAATTGGTGGGTATGGGAAGAATCAAGTAGAGTGTCGTTCTACAAGTATGTCTCTTGCAGATTTGCCAGCTCAAACCGTTTTTCAAAATTTAAATCTTGAAATAATAATCAATAAGTGACATCGGAGATAAGATGACCTCAACATTATTTTTCTCTCTCGAGAAAAAAAACTGGATAGCGTACTGGAACAGAGCTCTCGTATTCTTATTCATTACCACCTATTTTTTGGGTGAGATTACAAGGTATAAACATCTTATTGTTATTCTTATGACAATAACGACAATCGTCTATCTCTGCAAACGGCCAAAACACTATCTCTCACTATTTAAAACATTTCTTTTTGGTAGTGTTGCCATATTAACTATTGCTGCATTGCTGTCACTTCTTCAATCCCCTGATGCAGGTGCTAGCATGAAGGAAATTTTCAAAGCTATTATTGAGAATACTTTACTATGCACAATAGCAATACCGGTCATATTGAGAGACGAGAAAAGAGAAGATGTCGAAAAAATCGTTTTCTTCTCATTTATTAGTGCGTTGGGCTTACGCTGTTTTTCTGAATTGATTACCTATTATAAGGACTATCAACAAGGGATAATGCCATTCGCAGATTATAGACACCGTAGCATTTCTGACTCGATGGTCTTTTTATTCCCTGCATTGTTAAATCTCTGGCTTATCAAATCAGCAAAATACCGCATTTCTTTTGTGGTTCTAAGCTTTATTTTTATTTTTCTGATATTAGGAACTTTATCCAGAGGGGCCTGGCTTTCCGTGTTAGTCATTGGATTAATATGGATTCTGATGTTTAAACAATGGAAGTTACTATTAGTAGGAGTAATGGTTTCCATCATTGCATTGTCGGTTATTTTCACACATAAGGAGATGACCGCAAAGCTAACGTATAAACTTCAACAAACTAATAGTTCTTATCGCTATGCAAATGGTACTCAAGGCAGCGCACTCGATCTAATATTAGAAAATCCTGTTATTGGTTATGGTTACGGTAACGTTGCATATAAAGATGTCTATAATAAACGTGTCGTTGATTATCCAGAATGGACCTTTAGACAATCAATAGGGCCACATAATTTTGCGCTATTCATCTGGTTTGGCACTGGTTTATTAGGACTGGTAAGTCTTATGATGCTATACTGTGCAATATTGAAAGAGTGTATAAAAAATGGCGTCCAGAATAAATACCGCTCACCATATAATGCATATTATATAATCTTACTATCTTTTATAGGTTATTTTGTTATCCGTGGATACGTAGAACAAATTGAACCAAATTTATTAGGCGTTTACGCCGGCTTATTATTAGCGATGAAAAACAAGTAAAAAATAAAAAAGGCTGCATAATGCGGCCTTTTTATTTATTCAAACCAATTATGAATAACCTCTTCGAATCTTTGAGTTACGCCATCCCAACTGTAGTGATCAAACACAAAATCCTGACCTTGCTTTGCAACTGCTGTTAATTCAGGATTCGCTAACGTTTTTAAAATATCGCTGCTTATGGAGTCTGCAGTCATAGGTTCTTTTAAATGGAATCCCGTAGTATTTTCTTTGACAAATTCCGTCATCCCCCCACGCGTACTCACTAAAACAGGCTTACCAGCACCCATAGCTTCAATTGCCACCATGCAAAATGGTTCCTGGAACTGGGAAGGAATGACGACTAAATCTGCCAGTGGGTAATAACAATGCATCTTTTCAGGCGGTATGCTTCCTAACATAATGCAACGATCCTTCAAACGTTTTGCAATTTCCCTGACATTGCGTTGATATGCACCTTTGTCACTTTTACTCATTTCTGTATAATCACCAATCACAACTAATTTTAAATTTTTGTGAGCAGCGGCCAATTTTTCGAATGATTGCATCAACAGCAATATGCCTTTGTCAGGGACGATACGCCCAGCATAAAAAATAATTTTCTCTTCAGGGGAGATATTAAGTTCGCTTCTAGTGATCGGCTGAAAAGTAGATTGATAGGTTTCTAAATCAATTCCATTTGGTACAATCTCAATATCTGCATTTGCTAAATAAGATTGGTAATACTTTTTCAAGTATAAACTAGGCACTATCATTTTAACATTTTGCTCAAGCAATTTTGGTTCAAATGCATTATGCATATGTATAACCACTCTTGCCTGAGGAGCTCGCTTACGAATTTGAGTGTATAGCTTCATACTATTATGTACTACAATAACACTTTCTTTCGTTATAGGAAAATCATGTGCAATATTCAATATTCTCTGTGAATATGGAAGAGGATCAAGTCTTGTCCATTTTTGAAATAACCGCTTATATATGCGACTGAATCCAACCCTATGAATACTACAATTATCATTAACAAAGGTGTAATTTGAGTATCCTGGATTCTTGATACAAACAATACGATTTGGGAAATTGGTACGCTGAGCAACCTGATACATCCACGTTTCAACAGCGGCCGCTCCGCGAGGAGGAATTGAAAAAATAGGAGTAACTGTAAATATTATTTTATCAACCATCTCGAATGTTAACCTTTCATAAAATTATATTTAATTGCTGTAAAAAAACCATCGAGAAATTTTTTCTGGTAAAGCAAGTGTTTATATTCTTCTTTGTACTCATGTTTTTTAACAGCTTTTTTATAAGGTATATTTCTCCATGGTGATATATTATAAATATTACGAAAATAATCTGCAGATGCGTAGTTCGCCCAATCATGCCATGGCTTTGTTACACCAGTATAATGTATGAAGACAGTTTCATCATTAATAAACCGGGTGTAATATTCACTATTTTTTTCTTCAAATTCTGACTTTATAGTATAAATACAATTATATTTTCTCGGTAATATTTTAGCATGATGTAGAAACATTAAGTTTAAAATATCTTGATCCGGATATTTTAATTTTTTGATAATTGACTCATCTGATAATAGTTCAAAGAATTTCTCCGTTAGTCTTTGTTTTAACCATTCCCGTAAATTAATATACATTACACCAGAGTTAAAATAGCTACCGTTAAAATCCTCATTACCTAAACGCTCAGCGCTTTTACTTTGCATAGCATCTACATCAATTACCACAGCCCCATATTCATCTTTAAACTCTAATGCTATTAACTCGTTCAATGAACCCTTACAGACGATATCAGCATCAAGATATAATAATGAATCCAATCGCGCAGAAAAAT
>NZ_JAYQWM010000143.1:0-6141 GCF_036662595.1 Escherichia sp. Lx600-2
CTATAGCTCAGCTGGGAGAGCGCTTGCATGGCATGCAAGAGGTCAGCGGTTCGATCCCGCTTAGCTCCACCAAATTTCCAACCCTCGCTGCAAAGCGGGGGTTTTTTGTCTCTGCTTTTTGCCGCTTTTGTAATACAGTCTACGTCCGGGTTAGCGCCGCCTGGTGAAAGCATCATTGGATGAAAAATCGGCAACAGGCTGGCCCCTGTTTGCTTCGCGATGCGAATAAACTTATTATTTGTGTGCCTGAAAACCCCGATCAGTGAGAGTAGTGTACTCATGTTTGTGGAGCATAACCTGATAAAAAATATCAAGATATTCACACTAGCGTTTACGCTCACCGTGGTACTTATTCAGCTATCCCGTTTTATTTCGCCACTTGCCATTATCCATTCCAGTTATATCTTTCTGGCGTGGATGCCACTGTGCGTAATGCTGTCAATCTTGTTTATCTTTGGCTGGCGCGGTGTCGTTCCCGTTTTATGCGGGATGTTTTGCACCAATCTGTGGAACTTTCATCTCTCTTTTTTACAGACTGCGGTCATGCTCGGCAGCCAGACGTTTGTCGTGTTGTGTGCCTGCGCAATATTACGCTGGCAGCTGGGGACGCGTTGGCGTTATGGATTGACCAGCCGATATGTCTGGCAACGTCTGTTCTGGCTTGGTTTGGTGACGCCGATCGGCATCAAATGCAGCATGTATCTTGTGGGGAGCTTCTTTGATTTCCCGCTAAAGATATCCACCTTTTTCGGCGATGCGGATGCCATTTTCACGGTCGTTGATTTGCTAAGCCTTTTCACCGCTGTTCTGATTTACAACATGCTTTTCTACTATCTCACTCGCATGATTGTAAGTCCCCACTTTGCGCAGATATTGTGGCGCAGGGATATCGCTCCGTCGTTGGGCAAAGAGAAACGCGCATTTACCTTAAGCTGGCTGGCAGCGTTAAGCGTGCTGCTACTTCTGTTGTGCACACCTTATGAAAACGACTTTATTGCCGGTTACCTGGTACCCGTTTTCTTCATCATCTTTACCCTCGGGGTCGGTAAGCTTCGCTATCCGTTTTTAAATCTCACTTGGGCTGTTTCAACGCTTTGCCTGCTGAATTACAACCAGAACTTTTTGCAAGGGGTGGAAACCGAATATTCGCTGGCATTTATTCTCGCGGTGCTGATTTCCTTTAGCGTTTGCCTGCTCTATATGGTGCGCATTTATCATCGCAGTGAATGGCTTAATCGCCGCTGGCATTTGCAGGCGCTGACCGATCCGTTAACGCTCCTACCCAATTTTCGTGCGTTGGAACAAGCGCCGGAGCAAGAGGCGGGCAAGAGTTTTTGCTGCCTGCGCATTGATAATCTTGAGTTTATGAGTCGTCATTACGGCTTAATGATGCGCGTTCACTGTATCCGCTCAATCTACCGTACGCTGCTGCCGTTGATGCAGGAAAACGAAAAGTTATATCAATTGCCGGGTAGTGAACTGCTGTTAGTGCTGAGCGGGCCGGAAACGGAAGGGCGACTCCAGCATATGGTTAACATCCTGAATAGTCGGCAAATTCACTGGAACAATACCGGGCTGGATATGGGCTATGGTGCTGCCTGGGGGCGTTTTGATGGAAATCAGGAAACCCTGCAACCCTTGTTGGGGCAGTTAAGCTGGCTGGCGGAGCAATCCTGCGCACATCATCATGTGCTGGCGCTGGATAGCCGAGAGGAGATGGTTTCCGGGCAGACCACTAAACAAGTGCTATTGCTGAATACCATTCGCACGGCGTTAGATCAGGGGGATTTGCTGCTCTACGCCCAGCCAATTCGCAACAAAGAGGGTGAAGGTTATGATGAGATCCTCGCGCGACTGAAATATGACGGCGGCATTATGACCCCGGATAAGTTTCTGCCCCTTATTGCTCAGTTTAACCTTAGCGCGCGTTTTGATTTGCAAGTGCTGGAATCCTTGTTGAAGTGGCTGGCAACACACCCTTGCGACAAAAAAGGCCCGCGCTTTTCAGTTAATTTAATGCCGCTCACGCTGCTGCAAAAGAATATTGCCGGGCGGATTATTCGTCTATTTAAGCGTTATCACATCTCCCCGCAGGCGGTCATTCTTGAGATCACCGAGGAGCAGGCGTTTTCGAACGCAGAAAGCAGCATGTACAACATCGAGCAGCTGCATAAGTTTGGTTTCCGGATTGCGATTGATGACTTTGGCACCGGATATGCCAACTACGAACGGTTAAAGCGTTTGCAGGCTGATATCATCAAAATTGATGGCGTCTTTGTGAAAGATATCGTCACGAATACGCTGGATGCGATGATTGTGAGATCAATTACCGATCTGGCGAAAGCGAAGTCATTGAGTGTGGTTGCGGAGTTTGTTGAGACGCAACAGCAGCAGGCGCTATTGCATAAGCTCGGGGTGCAATATCTGCAAGGGTATTTGATTGGTCGCCCGCAGCCATTAGCTGATTAACAGGCGTAAAAAAGCCGGGGAATTATCCCCGGCTTTTTTATGTATGGTCTTACAGCACCAGTGCTGCGATTGACGCAGACAGCACACTCACCAGGGTAGAGCCGTAAACCAGTTTCAGACCGAAGCGAGAAACCACGTTACCTTGCTCTTCATTCAGGCCCTTAACTGCACCTGCAATAATTCCGATTGAAGAGAAGTTAGCGAAGGAAACCAGGAACACAGAGATGATGCCTTCAGCACGCGGAGAGAGTGTAGAGGCAATTTTCTGCAGATCCATCATCGCAACGAACTCGTTGGAAACCAGTTTGGTCGCCATGATACTGCCCACTTGCAGTGCTTCACTGGAAGGAACACCCATCACCCATGCAATCGGATAGAAGATGTAGCCCAGGATGCCCTGGAAGGAGATGCTGTAGCCAAACCAGCCAGTCACGGTGGCAAACAGTGCGTTCAGCGCGGCGATCAGGGCGATAAAGCCGATCAGCATCGCGGCAACGATAATGGCAACTTTGAAACCTGCCAGAATGTATTCACCCAGCATTTCGAAGAAGCTCTGACCTTCGTGCAGGTTGGACATCTGAATGTTTTCTTCACTGGCATCAACACGGTAAGGGTTGATCAGCGACAGCACGATAAAGGTGCTGAACATGTTCAGTACCAGCGCTGCAACGACGTATTTTGGTTCCAGCATGGTCATGTATGCACCAACGATGGACATCGACACGGTGGACATTGCCGTGGCAGCCATGGTGTACATACGATTACGGGAGATTTTGCCGAGGATATCTTTATAGGCAATAAAGTTTTCAGACTGACCCAGAATCAGGGAGCTGACGGCGTTAAAGGATTCCAGTTTGCCCATGCCGTTGACTTTGGAGAGCAGGAAACCAATTGCGCGGATAATCACCGGCAACACGCGAATGTGCTGGAGAATACCGATCAGTGCAGAGATAAAGACGATTGGGCACAGCACTTTCAGGAAGAAGAATGCCAGGCCTTGATCATTCATGCTACCAAAGACGAAGTTAGTCCCTTCGTTGGCAAATCCGAGCAGTTTTTCGAACATTTCGGAGAAGCCTTTCACGAAGCCTAAACCAACGTCGGAGTTCAGGAAGAACCACGCCAGTAACACTTCGATAACAAGCAGTTGAATAACATAACGGATACGAATTTTTTTGCGGTCGCTGCTTACCAGCAGTGCGAGAATCGCAACAACGGCAAGTGCCAGTACAAAATGAAGGACGCGGTCCATATTTGCTCCAAATATGAGGCAGGTTAAATTTCCGTGCACATTCTATGTAACATGGTTAAGGAAAACGAGATCTGACACACACTATAATGACGTCCTGTGACAAGCTTCAAAAATAGTGAGCTGTCATACATTTCTGCTATGTTGTGTATGGAAGCTGAAAGTTATGTAAATGTGCTAACATTAAACATAACCATAACATTCAAGTCATCAATCTTTTCGTAGTCATAATCCTGGTCTATCAGAGAAATCACCACAACCCATTTAAATGAATTTGATAATCATTCTCGTTTGGAATAGCATGAAACATAGCAAAGGCTATGTTTTAGAGGCACAAGATGACGAACTATCGCGTTGAGAGTAGCAGCGGACGGGCGGCGCGCAAGATGAGGCTCGCATTAATGGGACCTGCGTTCATTGCGGCGATTGGTTATATCGATCCCGGTAACTTTGCGACCAATATTCAGGCGGGTGCCAGCTTCGGCTATCAGCTACTGTGGGTTGTCGTTTGGGCCAACCTGATGGCGATGCTGATTCAGATCCTCTCTGCCAAACTAGGGATTGCCACCGGTAAAAATCTGGCGGAGCAGATTCGCGATCACTATCCGCGTCCCGTAGTGTGGTTCTATTGGGTTCAGGCAGAAATTATTGCGATGGCAACCGACCTGGCGGAATTTATTGGTGCGGCGATCGGTTTTAAACTCATTCTTGGTGTTTCGTTGTTGCAGGGCGCGGTGCTGACGGGGATCGCGACTTTCCTGATTTTAATGCTGCAACGTCGCGGGCAAAAACCGCTGGAGAAAGTGATTGGCGGGTTACTATTGTTTGTTGCCGCGGCTTACATTGTCGAGTTGATTTTCTCCCAGCCTAACCTGGCGCAGCTGGGTAAAGGAATGGTGATCCCGAGTTTACCTACTTCGGAGGCGGTCTTCCTGGCAGCAGGCGTGTTAGGGGCGACGATTATGCCGCATGTGATTTATTTGCACTCTTCGCTCACTCAACATTTACATGGCGGTTCGCGTCAACAACGTTATTCCGCCACCAAATGGGATGTGGCTATCGCCATGACTATTGCCGGTTTTGTCAATCTGGCGATGATGGCTACAGCTGCGGCGGCGTTCCACTTTTCTGGTCATACTGGTGTTGCCGATCTTGATGAGGCTTATCTGACGCTGCAACCGCTGTTAAGCCATGCTGCGGCAACGGTCTTTGGATTAAGCTTGGTTGCTGCCGGACTGTCTTCAACGGTGGTGGGGACACTGGCGGGGCAGGTGGTGATGCAGGGGTTCATTCGCTTCCATATCCCGCTGTGGGTGCGTCGTACAGTCACCATGTTGCCGTCATTTATTGTCATTCTGATGGGATTAGATCCGACACGGATTCTGGTTATGAGTCAGGTGCTGTTAAGTTTTGGTATCGCCCTGGCGCTGGTTCCACTGCTGATTTTCACCAGTGACAGCAAGTTGATGGGCGATCTGGTGAACAGCAAACGCGTAAAACAGACAGGCTGGGTGATTGTGGTGCTGGTCGTGGCGCTGAATATCTGGTTGTTGGTGGGGACGGCGCTGGGATTGTAGTTGAATGAGCGTCGCATCTGGCACAATTGGCGGATGCGGCGTAAACGCCTTATCCGCCCTACGCGTTAAAGAGCTGTTTTGTAGGCCTGATAAGACGCGCTAGCGTCGCATCAGGCATTGTGCTCCATTGGCGAATGTGTTTAATGGCGGTGTCCATGTCCGCGGCCTTTTCCGCGATGATCGTCACGATCGCGCCAGCCTTCACGATAGCCACGCTCATACGCTTTACGCTTATCCCAGCCACGGTGGTAGCCATTATCATGACGCCACCAGCGGTTTTTACGCCATTCATAATTGCGATGCCAGTAGTCACGGTCGCGCCAGTGACCACCGTCCCAGTAATTACCGTAATGATCGCGATCGCCAATTTGTAATTTGATTGATGGCAGTAGGGTGATTTCGCCTGCGTTTGCTGCAAGCGGGGTAAATGCCATCAGGGCGGCCGCCAGAAACAGTGACCTGAACATTGTTATTCTCCTTCACGATCGAAGCCGTCAGCGGCCTGTTAACGCAATATTACGGGGAGGTAAAGCCCCGTATCATCGCCATAACTCTTAAATCATAAAGGAGAGCATTTTTTGCTAAACGTTATCGTGGGGTGGCTGTTGCTTCGGACGATTGACCATCATCATCGGCTTACCTGCTAATAACAGCCATGCCGGAAGCATGACGATACAGAGCAGCGGTAGCAATGTGGTATTGGGTACAACGACTGCCGCCATAAAAAGACTTAACCAGCCATCGCGTGTTACCACCAGCACGATGCCGATAGACTGGCCCCCTGAATCTCCAGACAACCAATATCACTTAAATAAGTGATAGTCTTAATACTAGTTTTTAGACTAG
>NZ_JAYQWM010000144.1:0-6086 GCF_036662595.1 Escherichia sp. Lx600-2
GTATAGCTTAATTGCGGCTTGTAAGTCTTTGGTGGTTTCTAAATAGCAACGGGTATAACCTTGTTGTTTCGCAAACTCCAGTGACATCTGCACAATTTTTTTGGCTAAGCCTTTGCCACGTAATACGGAAGATAAATACATTTTCTGTAATTCCGCTGTTTCGTTATCGCCGCCTGCCAGTTGTGAAACACCGCCGCCACCGACAATTTCCCCATCCATTTCTACCACCCAATAAGCGCTACGGGGTTTGTTGTATACCTCAAATAAGGTATCTAAGATGGGGTCTGCAACGGCAAAGCCTTTATCTGCAGTTAAACCATGTTCAGCAGAAACTTCACGGATCACCGCGGCAATCCCTGCATTATCTTGTTGTTCAATAAGTCGAACGTTATAGTTTTGTGTTGTCATGTGAAACTCTTGATTATTATTGTGTACAACTCAGTGTAGAGAGAACCAGAAGGGAACTTCAATCTGAGAACTGCGAACGCAGTCGTTTGATGATACTCGAATTATTCAGCAAGAAAAAGCCCTTATTAGTAAACCAATAAGGGCTTTCAAGTCGGCTAAATTAATGAACCGTTATAAAGAGGCAATTGTCACTTTTTGCGCTTCAATTTTCGCTTTCGCTTCAATATTAGCGGTTAAACGCTCACGCTCTTTTTCCACTACCGCAGCAGGTGCACGGCTTACAAAACCTTCATTTGCCAGTTTGTTTTCAATGGTTTCGATCTCTTTAATCACTTTTTCCAGCTCTTTATCTAAACGAGCCAGTTCGGCGTCTTTGTCTACTAGACCCGCCATTGGGATCAGTAACTCAGCACCACCAACTAATTTGGTGACAGATATAGGCGCTTCTTCACCTTCAGTTAATACTGAGATGCTTTCTAAGCGAGCCATTGACTTGATAAAGTTCTGGTTTTCATCGACACGACGTTTCGCATCGGCAGAAGCACCACGCAGCATTACATCGAGCGGTTTACCTGGGGAAATATTCATTTCAGCACGAATATTACGCACGGCGATAATCGCTTCTTTGATCCACTCAAGGTCACTCAGCGCGAGTTGATCCACTTTAGCCGCATCGAACTCAGGGAACGCTTGTAGCATGATAGTATCAGCGTCGATACCTTTCACTACTTTGACGCGTTGCCAGATGGTTTCAGTGATAAACGGAATGATAGGATGCGCAAGGCGCAGTAAGCCTTCTAATACCTCAATTAAAGTGAAACGAGCCGCACGAACTTGTGCTTCGTTACCTTTATGAACCGCAGGTTTAGACAGCTCTAAATACCAGTCACAGAACTCGTTCCATGTGAAATCATACAGAATACCCGCTGCGATATCGTAACGGTGAGTGTCTAACGCATCGCGGTAAGCTTTCACTGTCTGATTAAATTGTGCCATGATCCAGCGGTCAGCGAGTGAAAAGCTCATCTCTCCGCCGTTTTGGCCGCAATCTTGACCTTCCGTGTTCATCAACACGAAACGGCTCGCATTCCAGAGTTTATTACAGAAGTTACGGTAACCAGACAGGCGTTTCATATCCCAGTTGATATCACGACCTGTTGACGCTAATGCCGCTAAAGTAAAGCGCAGTGCATCGGTTCCGTGGGCTTCAATTCCTTCTGGATACTCTTTACGGGTGCGTTTAGCGATCTTTTCAGCCAATTGTGGCTGCATCATGTTGCCTGTGCGTTTTTCGAGTAAATCTTCCAGAGAAATACCGTCAATCATATCCAGTGGGTCAATAACGTTCCCTTTGGATTTCGACATTTTTTGGCCTTCTTCATCGCGGATCAGGCCTGTCATGTAAACAGTTTTAAATGGAACTTGTGGCTCGCCATTTTCATCTTTAATGAAATGCATGGTCATCATGATCATTCGGGCGATCCAGAAGAAAATAATATCAAACCCACTGACTAATACATCGGTTGGATGGAAAGTTTTCAGTGCATCTGTATTTTCTGGCCAGCCGAGGGTGGAGAATGTCCACAAGCCGGAAGAGAACCAAGTATCTAGAACGTCATCATCTTGACGTAGTGTGATATCTGCCCCTAAGTTGTTTTCACGGCGAACTTCGTCTTCGTCACGACCTACGTAGACGTTGCCTTTTTCGTCATACCACGCGGGGATGCGGTGACCCCACCACAATTGGCGAGAAATACACCAATCTTGGATATCACGCATCCACGAGAAATACATGTTTTCGTATTGGTGAGGAACGAACTGAATACGACCGTCTTCGACAGCTTTGATGGCATCACGGGCTAAAGGCTCAGTACGTACATACCATTGGTCAGTTAGCATTGGCTCAATAACGACACCACCACGATCGCCATAAGGGACGGTGAGGTCATGAGGTTTCACCTCAACGAGTAGGCCTAATTGCTCAAACTCTGCCACAATAGCTTTACGTGCTGCAAAGCGCTCCATGCCACGGTATGCTTCAGGCATTTCGCTGCTATAAGCGGTTGATGGGTTACCGTTAGTATCGAAAACTTCAGCTTCGCTACGTACGTTACCATCTAAATCCATCATGTTAATCATCGTTAACTGATGGCGCTTACCGACTTCGTAGTCATTAAAGTCATGAGCTGGGGTGATTTTCACGCAGCCCGTGCCTTTTTCCATATCGGCGTGCTCGTCACCAACAATAGGAATACGGCGGTTAACAATTGGTAGAATAATTTCTTTACCAATCAAATCTTTATAGCGAGGATCTTCTGGGTTAACAGCAACGCCAGTATCTCCCAACATGGTTTCAGGACGTGTAGTAGCAACGACTAAATAGTCTTTGCCTTCGGCGGTTTTTGCCCCGTCAGCTAATGGGTAACGCAGGTGCCACATAGAACCTTTAACTTCACGGTTTTCAACTTCTAAATCAGAAATTGCGGTGTGCAGTTTTGGGTCCCAGTTAACAAGGCGCTTACCACGGTAAATTAAGTTTTCTTTGTAGAGACGAACGAAAGCTTCTTTAACAGCTTTAGATAAGCCTTCATCCATGGTGAAGCGTTCGCGTTCCCAATCAACAGAGTCGCCTAGCCGACGCATTTGTTGAGAAATAGTGCCGCCAGATTCTGCTTTCCATTCCCAAATTTTGTCAATAAATGCATCACGGCCGTAATCGTGACGGTTTTTGCCTTCTTCTGCCGCAATTTTACGCTCAACGACCATTTGAGTCGCGATACCTGCGTGGTCAGTACCTGTTTGCCATAAGGTATTTTTACCTTGCATACGTTGGTAACGGATCATGGTATCCATGATGGTTTGTTGGAAGGCATGCCCCATATGCAGGCTACCAGTGACGTTCGGTGGTGGAATGACGACACAGAAGCTATCTTGGGTGGTATCCCCATTAGGTTTGAAATAACCGCTTTTCTCCCAGTGAGCATACAGTGATTGCTCAATTTCTGCGGGGTTATAGGTTTTATCGAGCGAAGGCTCATTCATTGGGCTATCTGGTTTCTTTTCCATTATCTTTTGTATTCAGTAAGTTGGCGGCGCCGCCATAGTCAAATTGAAGCCGACGCTACGGTATATTTTGTACCGCTCACGCGCCAACTGTTTTAAAGTTTCATCAATAGGTACGAAGTCTATCACTTCATGGAAAGCCGTGGCAAAATCTGCGAACTGATTTTGTAAATTAATCAGTATATCACGTGGCGTATTTCCCCGTTTGGCAGGCCAACAAATTTCAATAGGCGCACCATAACGAGGGCCTTCACCCGCTAAATTATGGGGAACAAACTGATGTGGATCACGCTGCCACAAGGTTTCATCTATTTTTTCTGCCTGTTGCTGCGTTTCGCAAGCAATCAGAACTCGCTTCCCATTACGCCACAATTGAGCAGCAAGCTCGCAAGCTAGCCATTCATGGGCTTCAAGATCAGGAAGCGGTGAGGCTTGTGTTAGTTGGTAAAATGTACCTTTTTTCATATACCCATTATACCCGTCATACTTCAGTTTGTAGGGGTGTTGGCTACGCTCTTTCGCCTTAGTCACATACTTATGTATGCTCCTAAGGTCTCAGTCGCTTGCCGCCTACCTACAAACTGAATTATCTAGGGTATAGCTTAAATCGCTACCCTTCAATTTGCAGGGGTGTTAGCTATGTTTTTCGCCTTAGTCACCTACTTAGGTATGCTCCTAAGGTCTCAGTCGCTTGCCGCCTACCTACAAACTGAATTATCTAGGGTATAGTTTAAATCGCTACCCTTCAATTTGCAGGGGTGTATTTTGGTAACCAAGCGCAGTATATATCTATGCTTAATTATATCCTTTTTTATAGCTGCCTCAAAATGGCTTTCTCAGTGCCTTGAAAACCAAAAAACAATATCCCGAATCACTATTGCTCATCGGGATATTTTTATGGACGAGATACAGCTAAATCATTTAAATGGGATTACTCATCACCATTTAAACCCGCGCGGTTTAGTAAAAACTGCGCTAGCATCGCGACCGGACGACCAGTAGCCCCTTTCGCGGCACCTGAACGCCAAGCGGTACCTGCAATATCAAGGTGTGCCCAGTTATATTTAGTGGCAAAGCGAGATAGGAAGCAGCCAGCGGTAATTGCACCTGCTGGACGACCACCTGTATTCGCTAAATCAGCAAAATTAGGGGTGATTTGGTCAAAATACTCATCCGCTAGTGGTAAGCGCCATGCACGGTCACCCGCTTGTTCCGAGGCATTTAACAGCTCATGAGCTAGTGGATTATGGTTTGACATCAACCCTGTATAATGGCTACCTAACGCAATTACACAAGCCCCTGTTAAGGTAGCGATATCAATAACCAGCTCAGGTTCAAAGCGTTCAACATAGGTGAGTGCATCACACAGAACTAACCGACCTTCCGCATCAGTATTAAGTACTTCAACGGTTTGCCCTGACATGGTAGTTAAAATATCGCCGGGACGATAAGCGCGACCACCAGGCATGTTTTCACAACCTGCTAGTACCCCAATCACATTGATTGGAAGTTGCAATTCAGTGATAAAACGCATCACGCCATACACACTTGCCGCACCACACATGTCGTATTTCATTTCATCCATGCCTTCGCCTGGTTTGATTGAAATACCACCTGAGTCAAAGGTTAACCCTTTACCGAGCAGAACAATTGGCTTGCTGTCCGCATCTGGGTTGCCTTTATATTCCATAATGGACATCAGTGATTCATTTTGTGAACCTTGACCCACTGCTAGATAGGCATTCATTCCCAGCTCTTTCATTTGCTCTTCACCAATCACACGAGTGGTTAGTTTGCTATCTGAAATATCTGCTAGTTGACGAGCTTGAGAGGCTAAGTAACCGGCATTACAAATGTTTGGTGGCATGTTACTTAAGTCTTTCGCAGCTTTAACCCCTGAAGCAATGGCTAAGCCATGGGAAATCGCGCGCTCACCACTGGTCAATTCACGGCGTGTTGGGACATTAAACACCAGTTTGCGTAGTGGGCGACGGTGCTCTGTTTTATTACTTTTTAGTTGGTCAAACACATACAGCGATTCTTTTGCTGTTTCGACTGCTTGACGTACTTTCCAGTAGTTATTGCGGCCTTTTACATGTAATTCAGTTAAGAAACATACGGCTTCCATTGAGCCTGTTTCATTCAGAGTACTAATTGTTTTCTGAATAATTTGTTTAAATTGGCGTTCATCTAATTCGCGCTCTTTACCACAACCGATAAGCAGAATGCGTTCAGACAGAACATTTGGTACATGATGGAGTAGCAGGGATTGCCCTACTTTACCCTCAAGTTCGCCGCGGCGCAGCAGGGCGCTGATATATCCGTCACTAATTTTGTCCAGCTGTTCAGCAATTGGGGACAGACGGCGTGGTTCAAAGACTCCGACAACAATACATGCACTGCGTTGTTTTTCCGGGCTACCACTTTTTACACTAAACTCCATGCGTTCTCCTGAATCTTAAAGACAAAGGCCGATGCTCCCGCTAGAATTAGCGTTTCGCATGATCTACCTCATAGAGAATGAACTCTTTATGTTAAACTGACCATCTATACGCGAAATAAACCAAGTTGTATGCTGTTTATCGCGATACAACTACGAAGTATGGCGAGTATAT
>NZ_JAYQWM010000145.1:0-6032 GCF_036662595.1 Escherichia sp. Lx600-2
AGGCCTACAGGTAAAATTTGGCGTAACCCTTTAAGGGAGGTGACCTGATATTTTCTTACTACATTTCTGATCTGTTTATCAGTAATTGCTTCACAGAGGCATACGTACATGATGCTTAACCTGTATAAATCACATACGAATATTTTAAATGAAAATGATTTGTATTTCAATTATCATTGCTGATTATTTACACAATATACTTTAGTGCCGTATTTAGAATTGACTTGTGGGGTCACTAGGCATTTCTTTCAGCCTAACGAGTGCTAAAACTAAAAAGGCACCTGAACGGTGCCTTTTCATTAAAACCTTTAGTGGTTAGGTATTATGCAATAATTTTTGCAACAACACCCGCACCTACAGTACGGCCACCTTCACGGATTGCGAAACGTAAACCGTCGTCCATCGCGATTGGGTGGATCAGGGTAACGATCATGTTGATGTTATCACCTGGCATTACCATTTCTACGCCTTCTGGCAGTTCGATAGTACCTGTTACGTCAGTTGTACGGAAGTAGAACTGTGGACGGTAACCTTTGAAGAATGGAGTATGACGACCACCTTCATCTTTGCTCAGAATATAAACTTCTGATTCGAACTGAGTATGTGGCTTGATTGAACCTGGTTTAGCCAATACTTGACCACGTTGAATTTCTTCACGTTTTGTACCACGTAACAGAACACCAACGTTCTCACCTGCACGACCTTCGTCAAGCAGTTTACGGAACATTTCAACACCAGTACAGGTAGTTTTTACAGTGTCTTGGATACCAACGATTTCAACTTCTTCACCAACTTTGATGATACCACGCTCAACACGGCCTGTTACTACTGTACCACGACCTGAGATTGAGAATACGTCTTCGATTGGCAGCAGGAATGGCTTGTCAATTGCACGCTCTGGCTCTGGAATGTAAGAATCCAAGTGCTCTGCTAATTCAACAATTTTCGCTTCCCACTCTGGGTTGCCTTCCAGCGCTTTCAGAGCTGAACCACGAACAACTGGAGTGTCGTCGCCTGGGAAATCGTATTGAGACAGAAGTTCACGAACTTCCATTTCAACTAATTCTAACAGCTCTTCGTCGTCTACCATGTCACATTTGTTCAGGAAAACGATGATGTATGGAACACCAACCTGACGACCTAACAGGATGTGCTCACGAGTTTGTGGCATTGGGCCATCTGTCGCAGCAACAACCAGGATTGCACCGTCCATCTGAGCAGCACCAGTGATCATGTTTTTAACATAGTCGGCGTGTCCTGGGCAGTCTACGTGTGCGTAGTGGCGAGTTGGAGTATCGTACTCTACGTGAGAAGTAGAGATGGTGATACCACGCGCTTTTTCTTCTGGTGCGTTATCGATTTGATCGAATGCACGCGCTGCGCCGCCGTAAGTTTTAGCCAGAACAGTAGTGATAGCTGCTGTCAGAGTAGTTTTACCATGGTCAACGTGGCCGATAGTACCAACGTTAACGTGCGGTTTTGAACGTTCAAATTTTTCTTTAGACACGACTCTATTCCTTATGGAGTTCCCTCTTCACTATAAAGAAGGAACTTAAATTAAAGTAGTTAATCGATAAAAAACCGATTATTTAGCGTTACGAGCTTCGATAACAGCTTGTGCAACGTTGTTTGGTGCTTCATTGTACTTCAGGAACTCCATAGAGTATGAAGCACGACCTTGTGTCTGAGAACGCAGGTCAGTAGCATAACCGAACATTTCCGACAATGGTACTTGTGCACGAACGACTTTACCAGTAGGTAGGTCATCCATACCTTCAATCATACCACGACGACGGTTCAGGTCACCAATAACATCACCCATGTAGTCTTCTGGTGTTTCCACTTCGACTTTCATGATTGGCTCAAGCAGAACTGGTTTAGCTTTTTTGAAGCCATCTTTAAACGCGATTGATGCCGCAAGTTTAAACGCCAATTCAGAGGAGTCAACATCATGGTAAGAACCGAAATGTAGACGAACACCCATGTTAACCACAGGATAACCCGCTAATGGGCCAGATTTCAGCTGCTCTTGGATACCTTTGTCAACCGCAGGGATGTATTCAGTAGGAATTACACCACCTTTGATTTCGTTGACAAATTCGTAGTCCATTGGAGCACCGTCTTTATCGTTTTTGTCCAGTGGGAACATATCGATAACGACATGACCATACTGACCACGACCACCAGACTGTTTAGCGTGTTTACCTTCGATATCAGTCACTTTAGCAGTGATTGCTTCGCGGTAAGCTACTTGAGGTTTACCAACGTTCGCTTCAACTTTAAATTCGCGACGCATACGGTCAACCAGAACGTCCAAGTGCAATTCACCCATACCAGCGATGATAGTCTGATTCGTCTCTTCATCACTTGATACGCGGAAAGATGGATCTTCTTGCGCCAAACGGCCCAATGCGATACCCATTTTTTCTTGGTCAGCTTTAGTTTTTGGTTCGATTGCAACAGAGATTACTGGCTCTGGGAATTCCATACGCTCTAGGATGATTGGTGCATCAATCGCACATAAAGTATCACCTGTAGTAACGTCTTTCAGACCGATAGCTGCCGCGATGTCACCAGCGCGAACTTCTTTAATCTCTTCACGTTTATTAGCGTGCATCTGTACGATACGGCCAAAACGCTCTTTTTTCGCTTTAACTGCGTTCAGTACTGTGTCACCTGAGTTAACAACACCAGAGTAAACACGGAAGAACGTTAAGTTACCCACGAATGGGTCAGTTGCAATTTTAAATGCTAATGATGAGAATGGCTCATCATCACTTGCGTGACGCTCAGCTGGAGTGTCTTTACCGTCGTCCAGAATACCATTGATCGCAGGTACATCTGTTGGCGCAGGTAAGTAATCGATAACTGCATCCAGCATCGCCTGAACACCTTTGTTCTTAAATGCAGAACCACAGGTAACCAGGATAATTTCACTTGCAAGAACACGTTGACGTAATGCAGCTTTAATTTCTGCTTCAGTCAGTTCTTCACCGCCCAGATATTTTTCCATCAGTTCTTCTGATGCTTCTGCTGCGGTTTCGATTAGGTTGTTGTGCCACTCTTCAGCTGCTTCTTGCATGTTCGCAGGGATATCTTCGTATTCGAAGGTAACGCCTTGGTCTTCATCGCTCCACTTGATTGCTTTCATTTTCAGCAAGTCAACAACACCAGTGAACGATTCTTCTGCGCCTACTGGTAATTGCAGTGGAACTGCGTTAGCTGCTAAACGTGTTTTTAATTGCTCAACAACACGTAAGAAGTTCGCACCCATACGGTCCATTTTGTTAACGAACGCAATACGTGGAACTTTATATTTGTTAGCCTGACGCCATACAGTTTCAGACTGTGGCTGAACACCACCAACCGCACAGTAAACCATTACTGCGCCATCAAGAACACGCATAGAACGTTCTACTTCGATGGTGAAGTCAACGTGTCCTGGGGTGTCGATGATGTTAACACGGTGTGGCTCATACTGTTTTGCCATACCAGACCAGAATGCAGTAGTCGCAGCAGATGTGATAGTAATACCACGCTCTTGCTCCTGCTCCATCCAGTCCATTGTTGCAGAACCTTCGTGAGTCTCACCAATTTTATGGTTTACACCAGTATAGAACAGAATACGTTCAGAAGTTGTGGTTTTACCGGCGTCGATGTGTGCACTGATACCGATATTACGATAACGTGCTATGGGCGTTTGACGGGCCATTTTTTCCTCTCTCGTGGGCGTTCATTTCTTCATATAAAGGGTAGCAAAGGCTACCCTGAGATACAGCACTAAGGTCGATAAAAAATTACCAACGGTAGTGTGCGAACGCCTTGTTAGCTTCTGCCATACGGTGAACGTCTTCACGTTTCTTAACAGCGGAACCTTTGTTCTCAGCAGCATCTGATAATTCGTTTGCCAGGCGCAGAGCCATAGATTTATCACCGCGTTTACGAGCAGCATCAACGATCCAACGCATTGCCAGGGCATTACGACGAACCGGGCGAACTTCAACTGGAACTTGGTAAGTTGAACCACCAACACGGCGGGATTTAACTTCCACAGTCGGACGCACGTTATCCAGTGCTAATTCGAATGCATCAAGTTCAGTTTTACCAGAACGCTGAGCAAGGGTCTCAAGTGCGTTATATACGATTGCTTCAGCAGTAGATTTTTTCCCGTCTACCATCAGGATATTTACAAATTTGGCCAGTAATTCTGATCCGAACTTAGGATCTGGAAGAATTTTACGTTGACCTATTACGCGACGACGTGGCATGGATATGACTCCGTTGTTAATTCAGGTTTGTCCAAAACTCTACGAGTTTATTTTGACATTAAGATTAAAAATGTTTGGCCTTACTTAACGGATATCCATTAAGCCTTAGGCTTTTTAGCGCCGTACTTAGAACGTGCTTGTTTGCGGTCTTTAACACCAGAACAGTCCAGTGCTCCGCGAACGGTGTGATAACGCACACCTGGCAAGTCTTTAACACGACCACCACGGATAAGAATTACGGAGTGTTCCTGCAAGTTGTGGCCTTCACCACCAATGTAGGAAGAAACTTCATAACCATTAGTTAAACGAACACGGCATACTTTACGTAATGCTGAGTTTGGTTTTTTAGGAGTAGTAGTATATACACGTGTACATACACCACGTTTTTGCGGGCAAGCTTCCAGTGCTGGAACGTTGCTTTTCACAACTTTCGAGCTACGGGATTTGCGTACCAGCTGATTAATAGTTGCCATTATTAAAAAAGCTCCTGGTTTTTTTGCTTCGTAAACACGGATTTCGACCTCGTTCGCCAACATGACGATACACGAGGACGCGAAATTTTATTGCTGACTGGCTCAGGTGTCAAGAAATATACAACTTTTAGTGCCTTTATATAGCAAAATGTTGTTTTTGGACTTCTGTTAGCTTCACAAAACCTTGATAAGTGATTACAGAAACTGCGTTTGAGAGGGAATTTTGTAACCCCCGCGCGTTGATGTCTACATCTAATGCATACAACTGAGCCCCTGTTTTTTGCAATGCATCAAGGTAAGGCGACTGCTGTACCGCGACAACCACGCCATCTTGCATCAGTAAAACTACGTCTTTATCAGTAATTAAACGTAACACTGCCGAAAAATCACAACTAAACGGAGATGTTGCTAATGTATACAGCATAGAAAAGATCCTATCATAGATCAAAAACCACACAAAAGATTAAAATCTAAGCACCACATCGCATTCCGCAATTTTCTTGCGAATCTCTTCAACGCCAAGGATCTTAGGCGGGACTACCCATTCATGATGTTCATCCAACCCTCTTTCTTGCATAGAAGCGCGGCAAAGATAAATATTTTCAATATCATACAGCGGTAAAATTTTAAACGTAGCGATGTAATCTCGGGCCAGAACTTTGCTAGGTTGTTGTTTTGCAAGAAGCTGAAAAATACCATCAGAAATAAAAAATACATTAATGTCTTCTGTCAGCGCTGAAGTCGCCAATAAGGCATCTAACCCTTCTCGGCCACTTGCATTTCCATGAGGCATAGTTGTAAAGACAAAGGCAATTTTTTTCACACAATACCTTAGTGTTGGGCTGTTCTTAGAATTGGACTGTTCTGTCTGTGGTCATCATAGCCTCAGCTAAGCTCCCTAAGCCGCTCATGATGAAGCCATTTGCAAGATTAGCGACGGGCAGCGTTAAATTTTGCGCTTGTTCTTGGTCAACGATACCCCGTCGTAATGCGGCAGAAACACAAATGTGCATTTCACACCCTGATTGCTCTGCCAGTTCCTGCCATGCTGCAACTAAATTAAATTCATCCGTTGCAGGCGAGGTCAACAAATTAGCATTGGTCACCCCTTCCCGATAAAAAAATAGGGTTTTCAATTGGTGCCCTTCTGCAAGAAGGGCTTTCGCAAATTGGAACGCACTTGTGGCTTGTTGCGTTCCATAAGCCGGACCAGTAACTAATAAACAGTAACTTAATGAATTTACGTGACTCATTCACCACTCTTGAATTGACGAATATATAAATAAACTGT
>NZ_JAYQWM010000146.1:0-5973 GCF_036662595.1 Escherichia sp. Lx600-2
AGTCTAAAAACTAGTATTAAGACTATCACTTATTTAAGTGATATTGGTTGTCTGGAGATTCAGGGGGCCAGTCTATATGGCTTACTCACGGCATATCAAGGCAGCACTTAGGGCAATCCATGCAGACAGACCCAACGCCTCCTATGAGGAAATGAGGGAACACCTGAGGGACATCGCAGAGTGGGAGTTGTCTACAGGTCGTTCAGACCTCTTCGAGCCAGATATGAGAGATCTATACCGTGACCAGTATGGGGAAGTGGGAGAGAATCTTGTCCATGCTCTGGCAAGCGAGCCACTGACTATTGACCAGCATCGCTATATTAATGAGGCTCTTAATGTACTCAAGGCCTGCATGAAGCGCATTGAAGCGGGAGATAGCCAGCCACTTATAGATTATATAGATGGATTTGATGCTGCTGGGGCTAATGACCAAGCCTCTGCAACTCTATCTGTTAGTGCTCCCCAAAAAACAAGCATTACTGAAGGCAAACACTGCGTAACCGTTGCTTCTCTCTTTGAGCAGTACGAGCAGGAAAACGCCCAGAACTGGAAGCCAGCAACATTACGAGAAAACAAAGCTTCTCATGCTGCGTTAATCGAAGTTTTTGATTATCTGGGCCTCAATGCTGACGCCAATGTGTTAGCTCGTGCGGATATGCTTAGGGTTCGGGATATCCTCCAGCAATTGCCGAAGAATCGTAAGCAGCGTTTCAAAGATGTTCCGTTGGTTGACCTGCTAGGTCGTGAGGATAAAACCGATTGTCTGGATATTGTTACCATCAATAATAAATATCTCATTAAGATGGCGGCTGTTTTCAAGTGGGCCGTGCGTAATGACCTGATTAAAAAGAATATGACAGAAGGGCTAGAGCTTAAGGTTCCCCAGCGTAAAGCCTCTGAGGCGCGTAATGCTTTCTCTACGGAGCAGGTAGGACAACTACTGGCTGCCGCCCAAGTTTACTCACAGAGACCTTCTGGTAAGCCATATCATTATTATGTTACCGCCTTGGCTGCTATCACTGGGGCGAGACTCAATGAAATAGCCCAACTACAGGTCAAAGACGTCAGGACCACTGAGGCGGGAACCGTTTATATTCATATCAATGAAGACGATAGTAGTCTACCCGGTAAGAGCATCAAGAACGCTCATAGTGACCGCTGTGTGCCTCTGGTCGATGGGGCCTATGGTTTTATATTGGCTGACTTTATGAGGTTGGTTGAGACCCGTAGAGGCGCTGATGGTGATGACGCTATGGTGTTCGATGGTCTTCGCCTCATGAAGAACGGTTACGGTGAGCAGGTGAGTAAATGGTTTAATCGGACGTTGTTGCCTAAAGTCCTCGCAGACCGTAGCGGCTTAGCGTTTCACTCGTTTAGACATACAGTTGCGACCCAGTTAAAACAACATGGGGTCGAGTTGGCGTATGCACAGGCGATCATGGGGCATAGTTCAGGGTCTATTACTTACGACCGTTATGCTAAAGAGGTTGAGGTTGATAGGCTGGTCAATGTGATGGCTGATGTTTATAAGGAGATTGTGGGGTAACCAAGCTGTCAACCCCCGGGGGAGATTTGCCTTGAGGATGACCATAGTCGATGACCATATTGCTACAGGCTTGTGTAGTCATGTTTTTGACTCACAGTTTTCACTACTTGTCAAGGATTTCTAATACGACTCACTATAGAGAGAAGGGACACAAAAAGTTCCTCTCTATGATGACACTTGCTACAGGCCTGTGTGGTCATGTTTTTGACTCACAGTTTTCACTACTTGTCAAGGATTTTTAATACGACTCACTATAGGGAGAAGGGACACAAAAAGTTTTCTCTCTTTCTCTCTCTTCTAGGACACTTGCTACTACTACTACAAGTAGCTCTAACTCTAACTCTAACCGTAACTTATCGCATCCTTTCAGGGGCGGGATGACCAATTACAGACACCAAGCGTTCTACTTAAAGTGAATGCTTCCTGTGTGCTCTGGGTCAGTCGATAAGTGAATAGCAATAGACATCATATTAAATATGGTCTCTACCCTACAGGGGCTTAACTTAAAGTTAACTTAAAGACACAATTAAAGATTAACTTATAGTTTACTTAAAGACGCAATTAAAGATTAACTCTAAGGGAATACCTTAAGAGGTGATGATATTTATAACAATCAATCACCAAACCTATAGGTCTCCTCAAGGCATTACTAGACTGGCCCCCAGAAGCTAACTGTATGGCCCTGTATGGTCCTGTATGGCCCTGTACGGCCCTGTACGCCATTCTTTAGGATGCCATGTAGTTTCGTATGGCCTGATGCCTAGCGTGGCTCAGAGACCCTCCCAGTAGTAAATCAATACGAATCAATACGAATCAATACGACTTACTAATAGGAGACACACTCCGAACCACTCACCACGTGTCTCTCAAAGTTCCACCTCTCGCGCTTCACCATACAGTAGCTCCGCACAGCTACGACACAATCATCGTCATTCATTCAATCTCAAAGTCATTCTGTTTGCATCCTTTTGTCCTGCTGGTCTCCCTTCGCTTGGGGACTTTGAGTGGGTCAGTAGGGGGCGGTTTAGAGTGCATATTTAAAAGGTAACTAAGCAATGAGTAATAAACATAAACATGCAGGTCATATTATCATTATTAAAGGCCACAGCTTTAAGTCTAATGAGAATGGTATGTGGAACCTTACAGAAATATGGAAAATCCTCGGATTACCTAACAATAAGCTACCCTCTCAGTGGCGCGGCAAGGTAACAAAGAGGCTAACCGACATGCAAAAAATGCACGTCGAGAAGAGTGGTATTGAAAGCATAACCTACGCTGACAAACAGGCTACCCTCAAGTATGCCGGATGGGTCTCTGAAGATTTCGAGGACATGGTTTATGCGGCCTTTGAATCTATCCTTGAGATGCCTGAAGTTGCTACGGTCATTGCTAATAAGATGGTCGAGCTTGGCTATCATACTGAAGCTGAGTTATTGGAACGTCATAAGGACGACTACAGGGAAGCTATGCAGACCCTTAACAAAATTGGTAAACGTGTTGACGGTGTGAAGCCTGAGCGCATCTACAAGGCTGTGCTTCACGGTAATCTGGCGAAATCCCAAGGGTTATCCATGATTTCTCGCAGCAGCGTCTGGTTCGCCCGAACACGGAATTTATGATGGCTTTCGATCAAGATAGATATAAGCGATCAATTTCATGCTACCGATCGAGACAAACGATCGCATGATGGCTGCAATCAGGCTATCCTACCGTCAGTCACTGAATGGATTACTCTAGGAGAATCATTATGATAAGAGGTGTAGGGTCGTTTATTACTATGGCTGTACTATTGTTGGCTGCGGGATGTATGGCTGGTTACATTTACGGCGGTATCCCGTGGTCTACCTATTACGCAGTTGGTAGAGCCGTTAAGGCGTTTTGGTGGGCCTCAGGAGCTTTATTCATTTCTGGCATAATATACCGTGTTATTTTTAACCGGTTGTCGACCGTGTGCGGTATTCTTTTCTGCGTGACAATCGTAGTCGCTCTGGTACTTACTGGTTTTCACTATGCCGTCGGTGGTAGTGCTTGGTGGCGTTGAGTTATGTCTCTCTTCATTTAAAATTTCCCACAAAAATCTCAGCGTCTATCTAATAGTAATAACCTTGCAACATTCCCCCATATACCTCCAGAAGTTGTCCAGAAACCGAAGGAGGTATCCTGTCATATATTTGAATCATCAAAGTTGTTTGTGCTATTTCTCTTTTGGGAGTACTACAGCCCTACAGCCTTGACCAGAGATCACTCAATGTGTAACCATAACTGTAACCACAAGGATTCATCATCCTTTAGGAAACAAATGGTTAACGGCTGATTATCTTCGATACTTCGATTCCCTTCGCCCGCTCCAATTTATCTTCACCTCATCAACCTGCCATTTTTGTTGTATCTGATTTTCTATATTATCTTAATTCAATCGGTTCAGACTTTTCGCAATCGCAGTAACACTTCCCCATTATTTTGTAAATAAAAAGCGTTTACGCAATGCAATCCTTTTATAACAACCCAGGTAAAATACCTTATTTTCAAGTTGTTAAATAAGTGGTTATCTACGCTTTTAACAAACGATTGATGGAATATTTTATGAAAGGGAAATCTGCATTAACTCTTCTGCTCGCTGGTATATTTTCGTGCGGCACATGCCAGGCGACAGGGGCAGAAGTGACGAGTGAATCTGTATTTAACATTCTTAATTCCACGGGGGCAGCAACAGATAAAAGTTATTTATCGTTAAATCCAGATAAGTATCCTAATTATCGTCTTCTGATTCACTCAGCCAAATTACAAAATGAAATAAAGAGCCACTATACCAAAGACGAAATTCAAGGATTGCTAACATTAACAGAAAACACACGAAAGTTAACGTTGACGGAGAAACCCTGGGTAACGTTTATTCTTGCTTCTACTTTCGAAGATGACAAAACAGCGGCAGAAACCCACTATGATGCTGTCTGGCTGAGGGATAGTTTATGGGGCTATATGGCATTAGTATCAGACCAGGGAAATAGTGTAGCCGCAAAAAAGGTTCTGCTCACCCTGTGGGATTATATGTCTACGCCCGACCAGATTAAGCGGATGCAGGACATCATTAGCAACCCAAAACGACTGGATGGTATTCCCGGGCAAATGAATGCTGTGCATATCCGATTTGACAGCAACTCCCCCGTGATGGCAGATGTGCAGGAAGAAGGCAAGCCGCAGCTGTGGAACCATAAACAAAATGATGCGTTAGGTCTTTATCTTGATCTCCTTATACAAGCAATCAATACTGGTACTATTAACGCTGAAGATTGGCAAAAAGGTGACCGATTAAAATCGGTTGCGTTGCTGATTGCTTATCTGGATAAAGCCAATTTCTATGTTATGGAAGATTCCGGAGCGTGGGAGGAAGATGCCCGATTAAACACATCTTCCGTTGCACTGGTGACCTCTGGACTGGAACGTTTGTCGAACTTACTCTCGAAGAAAGAATCTGTTTTTGTCTCTGATTTACTACGCGAAGCTAAAGCCAATGAACTGGATGAACCTCTTTCAACAACGAGGTTGAACCACCTCATAGATAAAGGTTATGAAAGAATAACGTTACAGCTTGATTTAGGGGGAGAATCCCCAGGTTATCTGGAAAAAGATAAACATTACAGAGAAGCCGATGCGGCTTTACTTAATGTTATTTATCCTGCAAATCTTTCAAAGATAAACACCAGAAGAAAAGAGCAAGTTCTAAAAATAGTTAAAAAACTAGCAGGTCCGTATGGTATAAAAAGATACGAGAAGGATAATTATCAGTCGGCAAATTTTTGGTTCAATGATATTAAAACCGATACCGATCAAAATTCACATGTGAAAAGAGAAAAGAGCTTCATTCCATCAACAGAAGCAGAATGGTTTTTTGACTCATGGTATGCAAAATCAGCAGCAATTGTTTATAAAGAATCAAGAAAAGAAGAGTATTTGAATGACTCAGTACAATTTATGAATAGATCATTGGCCCAAATAACAGGCGAGAATATGATTGGTGCAAATGGCAGGAGCGTACCAGAAATGGCACTTCCCGAAAGCTATAACTATATCCACAAGTCGGGAACTTTGCATGAAGCGCCAAGCCCTATCATTCCGCTAAATTGGTCGAAAGCTTCAATGACTCTCATGTTGAAAGAGATGTCCAACCTTATCAATGATGAGGGAATTAAATAGTTTTCATAATGAGGCGGTCCTGGATTAAAAGGACCGCTCAAAGAGAAATCGAAAGGGGAGGTAAAAGTGATCAATAAATTACTGTTAGCTTACCTGATAGGTCTGGTTGTGACATCGACTTTAATATTTATCTTCTCGGAAGAAAAAGTAACATATCGGTTGTTTGCTGCAATAATTACAGGTTTAACCTGGCCGCTTAGTCTCATTCCATCAATTATAAGTCTCATGTTACG
>NZ_JAYQWM010000147.1:0-5913 GCF_036662595.1 Escherichia sp. Lx600-2
CTGATAGAAACAGAAGCCACTGGAGCACCTCAAAAACACCATCATACACTAAATCAGTAAGTTGGCAGCATCACCGTTTACTGGTTGATTATGTTGCCACAACCATCTTGTGGACATTATTTGCTTTGTTCATATTCTTATTCGCCATGGATCTGCTGACGGGTTATTACTGGCAAAGCGAGGCCCGAAGCCGACTTCAGTTCTATTTTTTGCTGGCAGTGGCGAATGCCGTCGTGTTAATTGTCTGGGCGCTGTACAATAAGCTGCGTTTTCAAAAACAGCAGCATCATGCAGCCTACCAATATACGCCGCAAGAATATGCAGAGAGCTTAGCAATACCTGATGAGCTCTATCAGCAACTACAAAAAAGCCACAGGATGAGCGTACACTTCACCAGCCAGGGGCAAATAAAAATGGTGGTTTCAGAAAAAGCGCTAGTCCGGGCATAAACACCCAAAACAAAGCCCGGTTCGCCCGGGCTCTGCACCGATAATACACTTAACTGTATGCATGCAGCGTACGTTGGCAAAGTGCCGAACGTACGCAATCCTCTTTACCGAACCGGACGATCCCGACCATTTCATCTTCTTCGAAACGTTCCAGCGCGTCACTTAATCCGGAGCACACGCCGCGAGGCAAATCGCATTGCGTGATATCACCGTTGACGATAACCGTCACGTTCTCCCCGAGGCGGGTTAAAAACATTTTCATTTGCGCGGCAGTCACATTCTGCGCCTCGTCAAGAATGACGACTGCATTTTCAAAGGTACGTCCACGCATATAGGCGAACGGCGCAATTTCCACCTTCCCTATTTCCGGTCGCAGGCAGTACTGCATAAAGGAAGCCCCTAAGCGCCGGACCAGCACGTCGTAGACCGGGCGAAAATAGGGAGCAAACTTTTCTGCGATATCTCCAGGTAAGAAGCCAAGATCTTCATCGGCTTGCAGAACTGGACGGGTGACGATAATCCTGTCGACATCCTTATGTATCAGGGCCTCTGCCGCTTTTGCTGCGCTGATCCAGGTTTTTCCGCACCCGGCTTCGCCCGTGGCGAATATCAGCTGCTTACTCTCAATAGCCTTCAGATAGTGCAATTGCGCTTCATTTCGCGCGAGGATGGGCGAGGTATCGCGACTGTCGCGGGCCATACCAATGGCTTCTACGCCGCTCATCTGCACAAGCGAGGTGACCGATTCTTCTTCACGCTGCTTATGGCTGCGCGAATCCCGTCTCAGCACACGTTTTGCCTCGCGACGAGCTTTGATCACTGCTTTTTGTCTTCCCATGGAGAGCACCTTGAGTTGTTTGTATTCATCACACGCGCCGTTGGCAGCGCGATTATGCGCACGAACATCAGAGGGTTGGCTTCCTTGTAAGCCATAGTTTGCTTTTGGATAAAATGCCGAAAAACGGCTACGCGCACCGTTTACGGCGTCGGTAACACATGAAAAGAAAGGATGAGGTTGAAAATGCAAAGTGACGAGATGACTACCGGAGGAGAAAACTCCGCGAGTGGTGGCGCGTTGATTATCTAAAACATGTCCAGTACAGGACGTTACCATCCGCGATCTCCATAGTGACTGACTATCACTGCCGGGAACTTCCGCTGCTACTTAATAAGTACAACAGATCTCGCATTCATTGCAACAATATATTTACTTATATTTAACTATAAAACACCATTTTAGTGACATTAGTTTCTACTGGAAAGATGACAGAGTGATGACAGAGATGAAAAAAGCTGTGTGCTTTCAGCAGGATTCACATCAGGCATCAGTGCACGATCGCCGGATGCGGCGTGAACGCCTGATCCAGCCTACCAAACCCGCACCGATTGTGAGCATCATAAGCATCGCAAGCGCCGCATCAGGCATCTGCGCACAAATGCTTTATCCGCCTAAAAACATTAAACCCGCAATAATGCGCTTCCGAGATAATCGTGCGCGTCCTTCACTCCCGGCAGCGCAAAAAAATAACCGCCGCCGATAGGTTTAACGTATTCCTCCAGCGCTTCGCCATTGAACCTTTTTTGTACTGTCAGGAAGCCTTTTTCCAGATCGTGCTGGTAGCAGACAAACAGCAACCCCATATCCAGTTGTCCGGAGTTGGTGACGCCCAGTGAATAACTGTAGCCACGACGCAGCATCAGGCTGGACTCACTCTCCGCCGTGCGGGGATTCGCCAGCCGGATATGGCTGTCCAACGCAATCACCTTCCCTTCCGGGTCGCTGGCGTAATCGGGAACATCATGCTCATGCTGCATTCCCAGCGGTGCGCCGGTTTGCTTATCACGGCCAAAAATCGTCTGCTGTTCTTTCAGCGGCGTTCTGTCCCAAAATTCCACTCGAAACTGAATCAAGCGTACTGCCTGATAGCTGCCACCGATTGTCCACGCAGGCTCCTGCTGATCTGCCGTTACCCACACCACTTTTTGCATCAACTTATCATTCTGGCTATCGGGATTGGCAGTGCCGTCTTTGAAACCCAGCAAATTAATCGGCGTCTCTTTGCCTTTACTACGCGCCGCGTGATCGGAAATAAACCCTTCCCGCTTCCAGCGCACACTGAGCAAATCCGGCGTGTGTTTGATGATATCGCGCAGCGCATGGATCACCGTGTCCTGGGTGTTGGCGCAAATCTGTAGCAACACATCACCATGACATAACGCCGCATCCAGCGAGTCGTTGGGGAAACGCGTCATCTTCTGCAGCTTTTTTGGCATCTGTGGCGCAAGGCCAAAGCGCTCATCAAACAATGAGTGACCCACCGATAACGTGATGGTGAGATTATCGGGCGCAATGTAGCCGCCAAGAATGCCGGAATCGAGTGGTGGCAGGCGCGGATTTGGCGTTTCTGGTGCCGCTCCGCCCTGAGTCAGAAAAGCAAAACGCTGAGTCAACAAGCGAAACAACCGTTCAAGATCGGTTTTATCGCTGGCAAGCACATCAAACGCCACCAGCATCATTGCGGCCTGTTGTGGCGTCAGGATCCCTGCCTGATGCTCACCATAAAACGGCTGTTTCTCATTGCGTGCATCCGGTGAAAGCGTGCCCGGTGCACTTTGCGTTTTTTGTGCATGAGCGACCGGACAACTTCCCGCCAGCGCCAGCGCACCAATCCCTTTCAGTAAACGTCGGCGTGACGGTTCATTCACGCCGTTTTCATCTTCATACTGCATAACGCTTAATCCAGCCCCAGCACACCGCGAAGTTGCGCCAGATCTTCCGCCAGCGCAGTAATCGGCCCTTTCAGCGCGTTCCGGTCGGCCTCGGTCAATTTGTCGTAGGTTTCAAAACCGTCTTTAGTACGGTATTTCGCCAGAATGGTATCGACCTTTTTAAAGTTGGCATCGACTTTTGCCAGCAGTTCCGGGTTGGCTTTTTGCAGTTGTGGACGCAGCAGATCGACAATTTTCTGCGAGCCTTCAACGTTAGCCTGGAAATCCCACAGATCGGTGTGGCTGTAGCGATCTTCTTCACCGCTAATTTTGCTGGCTGCCACTTCCTCAATCAGTCCGGCTGCACCGCCGACCACTTTTGAAGGTGGGAAAGCCAGTTCACTGATGCGTTTTTGCAAATCGACCACATCGGTATAAAGCTGGTCGGCATACTTATCCATCCCTTTGGTGGTGTTGTCGCCAAACAATGCTTTTTCCAGACGGTGGAAACCGGTGAATTTTGGATCAGCGGCTTTTTGCTCGTAATCATCTTCACGGGCGTCAATGCTGCCATCCAGATCGGAGAACAGTTCAGCAATCGGTTCAATGCGCTCATAGTGCTGGCGCGTCGGCGCATACAGTGCTTTCGCTTTTTCGATATCGCCAGCTTTAATCGCGTCGGTAAAGGCTTTGGTGTCGGTCACCAGCTGTGTGGTTTCCGCCATGACATACGCTTTATATGCAGTAATTGCACCACCAAGACTTAACAGCGCATCACTTTGCGCCGCATCCGCCGTTGCCTCACCTTTGACAATCAACGTCCCTTTCGGGTTAGTCAGCAGACCGCAGGTCATATCGTATTCGCCAGGCTGTAAATTCGCCGTCATTTTCTGGCTAAAACCAGGGGCGATATTTTCCCGCTCTTCCACCACCATCACGCCTTTGAGGATCTCCCACTCCAGCGCCTTCTGGCTGTGGTTCTGAATAATGAACTGTGTTTTCCCGGCGTTAACCGTAATGGTCATCGGTTCGCACTGCTTATCCGTCACGGTCACTTTGACCTGCGGCACATCAGCGGCGTTAGCCATAAAAGCAGAAGAGAACAGCGCAGCCACGCTCAACTGCAATGCGTTACGGCGGAAGTTAATGGTCATGACGAGACTATCCCTTTAAAGTATGTTGTAACTAAGCAAGAGTTTGCGTCGTATTTGCTACGCGGAGCGAGACGCTGTCGCCCCTGCGCGTGGTGGCAGAGCAAATGCCACCAGCGCCGGGATGAGATAAATAAACCAGACGGCGACTTCGCTGACGCTCGGTGCTTCCTGATAACCAAAAATCCCTTCCATCAACGTGCCAAACAGCGAGTGAGTTGAGAGCACCTCGCTCATATCAAAGGCGATTTCCTGAAAGTGGTTCCACAATCCGGCTTCATGAAATGCGCGAATGGCACCTGCAGCCAGTCCTGCGGCGACGAAGAGAATAAACAGGCTGGTCCATTTAAAAAATGCACCAAGATTGAGGCGAATACCGCCCCAGTAGAGCAGGAAGCCGAGCACCACGGCAGTAGCAAGACCGAGCATTGCACCCAGAGGCGGCCAGATCCCGACATCTTGTTGAAATGCCGCCAGCAGGAAAAAGACCGACTCCAGGCCTTCCCTTGCAACGGCAAAAAAGACCATCATCACCAGCGCCCAGCCATGATGATTTCCACGCTGCAATGCGCTATCGACTGCCTGTTCCAGTTGCACTTTGACGTTGCGCGACACTTTGCGCATCCAGAAAACCATCCAGGTAAGGATCACCACGGCGATCACCGCCACGATACCTTCAAACAGTTCCTGCTCTTTTTGCGGAAATTCGCCGGTGGTTTCGTTAATGAAGATACCCAAGCCCAGGCACAACGCAGCGGCAAGCAACACGCCAATCCACATCACACCAATCCATCGGCCTCGCTGGGTACGCTTAAGATAGCTGGCAATCAAACTGACAATCAGCGCGGCTTCAAGTCCTTCGCGCAACATAATGAGAAACGGAACAAACATGCCACCCACCCTTAAACGTTTTTCTGAGTCAATCTATGCAAAGAAAAGTAAATCGCAGTGATAGCGATTATCATTACGCTAAAGAAAAATACAAGCGGAATGTTTATAAAATGATGTTGGAATGTAAAAATGAGGAGATCAAATCCGGAGAAAAAAGCGATTATTTTAAGGTATTTAGCTGACGTTTCGCCCGGCAGATGAAGCTTGTACGAATGTTAGTGCCCACAAACTCGCTGCAGCGTGCCCCGAAGGGTTGAATTTTCAGTTAGTCGTATCACAAAAGAACGTTGTTTTTTGCTTATTAATAGATAGTGATAAGGTTGTGAATGAAATTATACCTCATCTCCTCATCGAATTTTTTGCCCACAACCTAAACAGGAGAAAACGTGTATTTAAGTCTGGAATGAGCGATTTTTGATAGTGCCTAATTATCCCCCAAAATTATAATTCCCCTTATTATATTCCCAGTGATATCATTTTATGGCTAATGCTACATACAATTCTAAATCACGATAAAACGTAGCAGGACGCGCATTGAATAACGTTAAATATAAGAAAAAATAAAAATCTTAATCAAAGTAAGAGATTCTCGTGAAAATCAATCATCACAAACACCAACACATAAAAATCAATAAGATGATAATTAATAAATGTTTTTTCTCACGATTTTTCTACTATGACATTATCACAAACCCACTAACATGAATACAGAA
>NZ_JAYQWM010000148.1:0-5875 GCF_036662595.1 Escherichia sp. Lx600-2
CTACAAAACGCTATTTTCCAGGACTGTAATATGTATAAAACGAATTTTAATTTCGCCATAATGGAAAAAATACTTTTTGATAATTGTATTCTCGATGACTCATATTTCGCTCAGATAAAAATGACTGACGGAACTCTAAATTCATGCTCCGCTATGCATGTTCAATTCTACAATGCAACAATGAATAGAGCCAATATTAAAAATACCTTCCTTGATTATTCAAATTTTTATATGGCATACATGGCTGAGGTAAATCTTTATAAAGTAATAGCGCCATATATTAATTTATTTAGAGCCGACCTTAGCTTCTCTAAACTTGATTTAATTAACTTTGAACATGCTGATCTGTCTCGTGTCAACCTGAATAAAGCAACCCTCCAGAATATAAACTTAATTGATAGCAAACTCTTTTTTACGCGGTTAACAAATACGTTCCTCGAAATGGTTATATGTACCAGCTCTAATATGGCTAATGTTAATTTTAATAATGCCAATTTAAGCAATTGCCATTTCAACTGTTCTGTTTTAACAAAAGCCTGGATGTTTAATACCCGTCTCTATCGGGTTAATTTCGATGAGGCTAGTGTCCAGGGAATGGGCATTTCCATTCTCCGTGGGGAGGAAAATATCCCCATTGATAGTGATACCCTGGTAACACTACAGAAATTCTTTGAAGAAGATTGTACCTCTCATACTGGCATGTCACAAACTGAGGATAATATTAATGCAGTCGCTATGAAGATTACTGCAGATATTATGCAACACGCAGATTGAGGTTAAGTCGAAGAACAGCCAATGAAATGACTTTAAAAGAGAGATAACTTATTTGTTTTAGAATCATGAATGTTAGCCCGAGCTAACCTGTTAAAGGTGCAAAAGATTGCACCTTTTTCAGATTACCTCGGGCCTGGTTACGTCGCTTTCGGCTTACTGATTTTCCTCAATCAACAACGCTTCAAGCAAATCGAGATCGTGCAGTAATTTTTGCAGCGTTTCGTTGCTGATCTCCCGCGTGGCGCGCAGGTGGTACAGTTCAGCACGTTCAGAACGCAATGCCGCCAGACGGAAGCGACGCTCAAGGTTCTCTTCCTGCACGGAACTTTCAACGTCGTTACGTCCATCGGCGCGACGACGCAGGTTACCAATGACGCGAGAACTGACCTCCGTAAGCAGCTGGTTATCGATATTCTCTTCGGTATCCGCCGCCAGACGCTCCTCCATTTTCTGGATCGCCACAATAGCCACTTCTGCCGTTGCCGCTCGCGCAATACGTTCCTCTTTCAATTGTTGCGAATGGTCCGCGACTTCAATGTGTTGTAGCAGAATAGGCAACATCACCACGCCGACAAACAGCGAGAAGAGAATGACACCAGCCGCCAGAAACACCAGCTCATAGCGCGCCGGGAAGACGTTACCATCCGGCAAGAGCAGCGGGATAGAGAGCACACCGGCCAGAGTGATCGCCCCACGCACCCCGGCGAAAGACGCGATCAGGATTTCTAGTGTGGTCCACGAACCAAACTCCATCGGCTTCTTCTTCAGGAAGCGGTTGCTGAACTTTTTCATCGTCCACAGCCAGCCGAAACGGACCAGCATCAGCGCCGCATATATCAGAATAATATCGGTAAACAGCATCCAGATTTCGACGTTAGGGTCGATTTCTGCTGCCATCAGCGACGTCTCCAGAATACCCGGTAGCTGCAGACCTAACAGCAGGAACACCATGCCGTTAAAAACAAATTCCAGCATCGCCCAGGTGCTGTTTGCGCGCAGGCGCATTGCCAGTGGCGCACGGCGCATCACACCGGAGCGGGTGATGGTCATCCCGGCGGCAACCGCAGCGAGGATGCCGGAAACGCCAATATGTTCGGCAATCAGATAAGAAGCGAATGGCAGCAGGAACAGCAGGACGATCTGCGTCGCGGGTTCATCACCGCCCCAGCGGCTGAGGAATCGCAGCGAGCGACCGTACAGCCAGCTAACCACAAAACCGGCGAGAATACCGCCAATGGCTACTTTCATAAATTCGACCGTCGCACCGCCGACGGTGAAGATCATCGTCCCCATCGCCACTGCTACGGCAAACTTCAACGACACCAGACCGGAGGCGTCATTCATCAACGCTTCGCCCTGCAAAATGCCCATGATTTTTTTCGGGATGCGCCCTTCGCCAACAATCCCGGAGAGCGCCACAGCATCGGTCGGAGAAAGTACCGCCGCCAGCGCAAAGGCGGGGATCAGCGGAATGCCCGGCACCACCCAGTAAATAAGGAAGCCAATGCCGACCACGGTGACCACCACCAGCGCCAGTGCGAGGCCGAAAATCTCTCGACCATGTTCGAGAAATTCACGGGTCGGCGTTTTCCAGCCATCAGCGAACAGCAACGGCGGGATAAACAAGACTAAAAAGAGTTCAGGATCAAACTCCACATGCAAACCAAACGTCGGCCACGCCAGTAGCGCACCGATGGCGATTTGCATAAGCGGAAGCGGGATCTGAAAGGGCATGACACGAGTGACCACCCCGGACAGCGAGACCACGAGGGTCATTATCAGTATGGTGAAGAAGATTTCCATGCGTTCCCTGTTTGCGATGTTTTTTATGATCTGAGAAAGACGTTATGCCTGAATTCTCATTTTTTCAGAATATCGCAAAAGCTCACACAATGTGCGGAGAAAATAAAAACGGGCAGCCATTGCCACCCGTTTTCAGAATCCGATGAAAGATTAGATAGCCCAGCCACCCGCATAGAAGGTCACCAGCGCCACGGCGATAACGACCGTACCGATGTTCAACTTGCGCCATTCGCCGGAAACCAGACGACCAATCACCAGGGTCGCGAAGCCGATCATGATGCCTGTTACGATGTTACAGGTCAGCACGATGAATACCGCCGTAACCAGACCCGCCATCGCATCAACAAAATCAGCAAAGTCGATTTTCGCCACGTTGCTCAGCATTAGCAGGCCAACGTACATCAGCGCCGGAGCCGTTGCATACCCCGGAACGAGGTAAGAAAGCGGAGAGAGGAACAGAATCAGCAGGAACAGCACGCCAACGGTGATAGCCGTCAACCCGGTTTTACCGCCCGCCGCCGTACCCGCCGCAGACTCGATGTATACCGCTGCCGGAGCTGCACCCACCAGGCCAGAGAAAACGCTGCTCATGGAGTCAGTGGTCAGTGCTTTCCCGCCGTCGATGATCTGCCCATCTTTATCCAGCAGGTTCGCCTGGCCGGCGACGGCACGGATAGTTCCGGTGGCATCAAATACTGCCGTCATCACCAGCGCCAGAACGCTTGGCAGGACTACAGGATTCAGCGCGCCCATAATGTCCAGGCTGCCAATCAGTGAATTGCCGTTTTCATCGCTCAATGAAGGCATGGCGAAAACGCCGGAGAAATGGACGTTAGGATCGAAGATCAAACCGACAATTGAGATACCGATAATGGTCAGCAGAATGCCACCAGGGACTTTCAGTTTTTCCAGGCCGATGATCACCGCCAGACCTACCAGTGACATAATCACCGGGAAGGTCGCGAAATCACCCAGCGCAACGGGCAGACCATCAAGCGGGTTTTTAATCACCAGACCGACACCGTTAGCGGCAATGAGCAGCAGGAACAGACCGATACCGATCCCCGTGCCGTGCGCCACACCGTGCGGCAAGTTGCGCAAAATCCAGCTACGGATACCCGTGGCAGAAATTACCGTAAACAGCACACCCATCAGGAACACGGCACCCAGCGCGACAGGTACGCTAATATGTTGCCCCAGCACCAGGCTGAATGCGGTAAACGCCGTCAGGGAGATGGCGCAACCAATCGCCAACGGCAGATTAGCCCACAGACCCATCACGATAGAACCGAGTCCGGCAACCAGACAGGTCGCAACGAAAACTGCCGCAGGCGGGAAGCCCGCTTTACCCAACATGCCTGGAACGACGATAACCGAGTAGACCATCGCCAGAAACGTTGTTAACCCGGCAACCACTTCCTGACGGACAGTGCTTCCACGTTGTGAAATTTTAAACCAGGCGTCGAGTGAACCGCCGGTACGCGCTGATGGCGTAGACATAAGAGAACATCCCCTGAGAGTTTAATTTTCGTCAAGATGCGTGGCGGACAATCCCCTGCCAGCGAAACGTTATCTTCCCGCTCCAGGTTTGCGACAATTTGCTGCGTCGCAAAAAAGCAAACGTTTAGCTCCGCGCATACAAAACGGGTGGTAAAAAAAAGCAAACGATTATCCGGCGATCATAGCGGCTTTTTCAACCGAAGTTTGCTGCTTTTTTCTCTTTTATTGTCTTGACGATGAAAAACCAGGCAATTGATGCGCAAACGTTATCGTCGATGCGCAAGATTGCAGCGTTATCGAGCCGTATACCGTTCAGGATTGCGATAAAAAATCGTCTGAGATGACAAAAATATTGCGGCTAAAAAGTATACTTTTACACTGGCGAAGAAACGTCGGTGACATACAATTAAAGCATCAACACCAACCGGAACCTCCACCACGTGCTCGAATGAGGTGTGTTGACGTCGGGGGAAACCCTCCTGTGTACCAGCGGGATAGAGAGAAAGACAAAGACCGGAAAACAAACTAAAGCGCCCTTGTGGCGCTTTAGTTTTGTTCATCTTCCAGCAAGCGTGCGCCGGTACCTTCTTCTCCTAAGCGGTCGCCCGGGTTACGCAACGGGCAATCACTGCGCGAAAGGCAGCCACAACCAATACATCCGTCCAGTTCGTCACGCAGCGCCACTAAGGTATGAATGCGCCGATCCAACTCTTCTCGCCATTGGGACGAAAGCTGTTTCCACTCTTTGGCACTTAACGTATGCCCTTCGGGCAACACGCCAAACGCTTCACCAATGGTCGCGAGAGGAATGCCAATACGCTGAGCAATTTTGATAATTGCGACATATCGCAACACATCACGTTTATAACGCCGCTGATTGCCGCTGTTACGGATACTGGTAATCAACCCTTTGCTTTCATAGAAATGCAGCGCCGATACCGCCACACCGCTGCGTTTCGCCACTTCGCCGGGGGTTAGCAGCGCTTTAATGCGGGGTAATTTCTTTTCCATAAATCGCTTTACCTCAAGTTAACTTGAGGAATTATACTCCCCAACAGATGAATTAACGAACTGAACACTGAAAAGAGGCAGATTTATGTCCCATCAGAAAATTATTCAGGATCTTATCGCATGGATTGACGAGCATATTGACCAGCCGCTTAACATTGATGTCGTCGCAAAAAAATCAGGCTATTCAAAGTGGTACCTGCAACGGATGTTCCGCACGGTGACGCATCAGACGCTTGGCGATTACATTCGTCAACGCCGCCTGTTACTGGCCGCCGTTGAGTTGCGCACCACCGAGCGTCCGATTTTTGATATCGCAATGGACCTGGGTTATGTCTCGCAGCAGACCTTCTCCCGCGTTTTCCGTCGGCAGTTTGATCGCACTCCCAGCGATTATCGCCACCGCCTGTAGTTTTATTGCCCGCGCGTTAACTCCCGCGCGGGTAATTGCTCCATCCATTGCATAAACACCTGCGGCGGCATCGCCTTCGCAAAGAACCATCCCTGGCAATAGCGCACGCCGCGTTTGCGCAGCCAGTTAACCTGCTCCTCCGTTTCGACGCCTTCAGCGATTGTTTTTAACCCCAGGCTGTGCGCCAGCTCGATGATATGTTCCGCAATCAAATGACTGGTTTTATGGGTGGTCAGCGTCTCAACAAACGATTTGTCGATTTTCAAAATATCGACATTCAATGATTTAAGGTTATGCAAGTTAGGTGATGCTGCCAACTTACTGATTTAGTGTATGATGGTGTTTTTGAGGTGCTCCAGTGGCTTCTGTTTCTATCAG
>NZ_JAYQWM010000149.1:0-5847 GCF_036662595.1 Escherichia sp. Lx600-2
GCAGCATTATGGCTTGCCTACAAGACTCTTAGACATTACATCTAACCCACTGATAGCATTATATTTTGCTTGCTGTTCGAACCCCGATGAAAACGGACAGGTGATTTCGTTTTCAACAAATAGAAAGAAAATTAAATATTTCGACTCAGATACAGTGAGCTGTATAGCAAACTTATCACTTTTATCTTACGAAGAGTTGGAAAAATTGTCCTCCTCTGATTCCAGAAAAGGTAATATGGAGTTATCTGAACTCACGGATAAACTTGCAGACCTTATACAGAATGAAAAATCATATTTCAGAAACAGAATAATTCCTGATGACTTAAGGAAAGTTGTTTTCCTTAAGGCTAAAATAAATAATGAACGCATACAATCTCAGGCAGGAGCTTTTCTTCTGTTCGGACTTGATCCCATTTTACCGGAAACAGATGCTGAGTTTCCTCTTAACAGAGTGGAGATAGCGAACAAAAATAAAATTCTGGAAGAGCTGGCGCAGCTTAATATATCCGAAAGCACTGTATATCCCAGCATGGAGAAAACGGCAGCAGAAATTGCAACAAAGTTTTTATCGGTATCATAAAGGGATAAACTAAAGGCAACGAAAACTAAGACTGCGCAGTCTTCAGATGGAAGTGCTCATTGGGAACGGTTTCAGGGGCAAAAACTGGAAGTTCCAGTGGGCCTTGAGCTGCTCCCTATAAATTAACATATCTCAATGTTATCAATGTCTGCTTTTGGCACAAAGCGGACAACCACGCTAGCTCTACCCTGTGCCACAAAATGTCAATTTACATCTGAACTAATGCACTTTAATCTCGTCACTTCAAAAAATACCGAACATCCCCCTGATAAAACGACAATATCCGCTGCATAACTTCGCTTTTACGACACTCAGTACAAATTATATTATGACGCCTGTCGTAACGACGTATTTCTCCATCAGGTAATGACCAGATAAGGTCCGGATCAACCGCAGATGGTTTCTTCAGCTTTGCCCTTGAGAGCTTTTTACGGGCATTTTGCCAGTCCTTACGCGCCTGTTCAGACGGGAATAACCCGTAACCAGAGTTGTATACATCGCCACTGGCAACCAGCTCTCTGGCCAGAACGCTCATCAGATATCTTGTTGCCCCAGTTTTAGCTTCCAGTTGTCGTAACGTCTCGCGCCCACTCTGGCGTACGAGTTCAAGAACCTGCCCTTTAATTTTTTCCCGCTCTTCTTGTGTAAAAACTTTTGCCACAAGCCCTCCTGAAAATTACCTCATGACCAGAAATTAACACTTACCCCCTGAAGCCCGGCGGAATTTCGTTATCCGGTTCAGAAATATGATTCACACAACGCTGGTTGTTCGTGCCGCTTACCGGGAGCAACCAGGGATTCTCAAAATTCCGGTCCGGTCCAAAAAACGTCGTCGCTCGCTGAACAAATTCCGTTCCCGTTTTCCCGGTAGCCGCCAGGTATCTTGCGTAACGCCTCACGCCATCCAGCATGGCCTCTGGTGGCACCCCCTCGCGTAATCTGGCCTTCCAGGCACTGAAAGCGGATTTCTTCGGGTTTGCCCCAGCACGCAACGGGTACTCCCGCCAGACCTGTTCGAACACATCCGGATAATCCACTCGTCCCACAGACTGCCCGGTGTTTTCCGGGACTACCCGATCGGCTTCCCGCTGAATGGCGGAATCGGCTTCGGGCTGCTGCAGTTGGTGTGATTGCTCCGGTCTTGCGGTCATCACCTGCTGCACAGCGCCCGAATCGGCTTTCAGCGCATACGCTGAATCGGCTTCCGGTGTCGTGCCTGCTGGCTGACCAGGATTGACGGTCTGAACATCCCCTGCCTGGTTCGTGGCGTTTTTTACGCCATGGACCATAGTGTTTTGATCTTCTTGATCTGTATCTGTATCTTTATCTGTATCTTTATCTGTCGTGACTCGTCGTGACATGTGCGTGACATTTCGTGACGCGCCGTGACAATCGCCATTTTGTTCCCGCTTTCTTTCCCTCTCTCGCTGCGCCCTCTTGCGCTCTGCAGGAGATTTTGCGGTTTGCGAAATATTGCCGTTGTCCTCTTTAAGCACCTGGCGTTTTTCCCATCCAGTGATTAAATCACCATCAAGTACCCGCCCCTGCATCGTCTGCAAAATTGAATCAATTACCTCTTCTGTCACGTCGAGCGCACTTGCCAAATCTTCTGTCGTGACATCAATGTGACCTCGCGTGACATTTCGTGACGCGCTCACCAGGAGGTGGATATACACTGCCATCACTGTTGCAATTGGCTGCCCTGACACCCTGGCAATTGTTCGCCACTTAGGGTCATTTGGCATGTCATGCCATAATCTGAGCCAGGCGTTAGCCATACTCACCTCTTTTGATACCGAATCTTTTTACTCACAAATTGCCGGAAGTGATCCGGTATGAATATTGCGAGTCAATGCACAGCCACAATATTTCCTGCAGGGCCACCACGATTCATCTGGTTGAAACCAGCGATCGCCACTGCGACAAAATCATCAGCGTCTCTCACCAGTCGTTCCCGCGTCTCCACTAGTTCCCGAAAATACGCTGAGCTATGACTGCGCATTCTGGCCACCAGCAGAGGTGGCATTGCTTTTTCGATAGCTGGTAACAACGCCTGAATTTTTTTAACCGCATCAGGGGTGTCTTTCTCCACCCAGCGGAAAATTTTCTGAGTATTGCGAGCCAGGGCTTCCGGATGGCTGTCGTCATACAGTTCCGGGAACGTCATTCCCAGCTCGAAATACGCTTTGGTAATTTTCGCAGCCGGTACTTTTTCGCCGTCCGGATGCGCCCAGGCATTCATCGCCATGCGGATGTGTTCATGCTTGATTTTCATGAATCAACTCCCATCAGCTTTTTCGTAGTAGTTTTATTCCTGCCAATAGTTAAAATTGCATCGGCAGAAAATAATCCGTTTGATGCAAGAGCGATTTTTTCAGCGTAATTTGTTTCGCCGGTATATTCTGTGCGAGGCAATTTTCCGTTATCCATCCATTTATAGATTGCTCTTTGGCTGACACCACAAACGTCGGCCACAACAGCAACGCGAACAGTTTTGATTACATCTTCAAGTGTTTTCTGGTTCATATCACCCTCACAATGTGAACTTTGAGTACATGCTATAACAGAACTGACAGTACATTCAAGAGCGAATATCATTGAACTTATGGTTCATGAAGATAAAGCGCGTAAAGAGTTCGCCAGTAGGCTTGCGCTAGCCTGTGAAAACGCTGGTTATGAACAACATGGAAGGCAGGCAGAAATTGCCCGTCGAATGAAATTAACACCAAAAGCGGTTAGCAAATGGTTTAATGGCGAAACAATTCCTCGCCGGGAGAAATTAAGGGAATTAGCAACACTAATAGGAACAACACCAACCTATCTTTTGGGAGAGGATACAGAAGAAAGTGGACAGGTACGTTTCTATCAGGAGTTAAATCCAAGACAAAAAATCATCATTGACCTTCTGGACGAGCTCCCTGACAGTGAGACAGATGAACTTTTAAAAACTCTTGAAGAGAAAAAACAGAAGTACAATGCAATTTACGAAGAGTTAGCACGAAAGAAAAAACAAAAAGCCTCTTAAACCAGCATAAATCCGGTAGCGCCTTCCTCCGGGTTTGTGCTTCACTTTATCCCATCTCATTTTTTTACACACAAAATGTACTAAAAGTACTTTACAACAATGAACGCAAAGTACATTATATGCCTACCACCCACCCCGCCCCACAGAATGCAGGGCAATACTTCGAGTTACCAGGCAGTGGTCAGGGGTTAAGTAGCCAGCCCGAGGCGTAAGAACATGACGGCAGGGTTCAACTTTAATAACTATGCAGCAGGTTTTTGTTCCGCTACCCCGGCGTTAAGGGGAAATGAGGTCAGCATGGATACTATCGATCTTGGCAACAGCGAATCTCTGGTATGTGGCGTGTTCCCCAACCAGGACGGTACGTTCACCGCGATGACGTATACCAAAAGCAAAACGTTTAAAACCGAAAATGGTGCCCGTCGCTGGCTGGAAAGAAACTCAGGTGAGTGATATGGATTTCGACACAATCATGGAAAAGGCTTACGAAGAATACTTCGAAGGCCTTGCCGAAGGCGAAGAAGCTCTCAGCTTCAGTGAGTTTAAACAGGCGCTTTCCAGCTCGGCAAAATCTAACGGCTGATAAGCGAAGCAGCACCGCGAGGAATCAGTATGCAGAAACGAGAACCAGTCATCATCGCGCCAGACTATACCAATGATGAACTTTATGAGTGGATGCGCCAGAAAATTAATGCAGCGCAGGATTTGAAATGGGCCAATGAAGCCAGGGCTAAGCAGGCTGAAAATCTGTCCGCTCTGGAGCAGGATATCACCAGGCTGGAAAAAGCAGCGGCATTAAGCATTGCCAGAATGATTACATACCCGCGTTAATAGCTAACCAACGAAGCTAAGGTTGGTAATTAAGGAGTTCTCCACGGGTGAGGTGGAGTGCGTGCGCCGGACACGGGTGAGCATCCGGCACTGACAGTTTACTGAAAGGATATTTCCCTGAAAAGTCAGACCATAACGCGAAAGCGCACGGCGAGGTAGCTGGTTCATAGATAGCCTGTCGTTAAATTTTCGTCGACCGTGCGCTTCCGGTTGTGGCAATCCGCGAAATGGCGCGGCGGTAAGTATGGCGGGGTTATTCCTTCCACCGTTGATGACACCGGGTTGTCAGGTTGACCATACGCTTAAGTGACAACCCCGCTGCAACGCCCTCTGTTATCAATTTTCTGGTGACGTTTGGCGGTATCAGTTTTACTCCGTGACTGCTCTACCGCCCTTTTTAAAGTGAATTTTGTGATGTGGTGAATGCGGCTGAGCGCACGCGGAACAGTTAAAACCAAAAACAGTGTTATGGGTGGATTCTCTGTATCCGGCGTTAATTGTTAACTGGTTAACGTCACCTGGAGGCACCAGGCACTGCATCACAAAATTCATTATTGAGGACGCGATAATGAAAACGTTATTACCAAACGTTAATACGTCTGAAGGTTGTTTTGAAATTGGTGTCACTATCAGTAACCCAGCATTTACTGAAGATGCCATTAACAAGAGAAAACAAGAACGGGAGCTATTAAATAAAATATGCATTGTTTCAATGCTGGCTCGTTTACGTCTGATGCCAAAAGGATGTGCACAATGAATTCAGCATTTGTGCTTGTTCTGACAGTTTTTCTTGTTTCCGGAGAGCCAGTTGATATTGCAGTCAGTGTTCACAGGACAATGCAGGAGTGTATGACTGCAGCAACCGAACAGAAAATTCCCGGTAACTGTTACCCGGTCGATAAAGTTATTCACCAGGATAATATCGAAATCCCGGCAGGTCTTTAAAACAGTTCCGTAATAAACATCCGGTTTCATTCTTATATGCCAGCAATGGTAGGGATTTGTTCACCCTGAAATCTGTAATGAGGTAAAACAAAATGAGTAAAGTCTTTATTTGCGCCGCCATTCCGGACGAACAGGCAATAAAGGAAGAAGGTGCAGTCGCTGTAGCCACTGCCATTGAAGCCGGTGATGAACGTCGCGCCCGCGCAAAATTTCACTGGCAATTCCTGGAACATTATCCGGCAGCTCAGGACTGCGCTTATAAATTTCTTGTTTGCGAGGATAAACCCGGTATACCCCGCCCTGCCCTCGATTCCTGGGATGCTGAATATATGCAGGAAAACCGCTGGGATGAGGAGTCTGCTTCCTTTGTCCCGGTTGAGACTGAATCAGATCCGATGAACGTCACTTTTGACAAGCTGGCCCCTGAAGTACAGAACGCTGTCATGGTTAAGTTCGACACATGTGA
>NZ_JAYQWM010000150.1:0-5268 GCF_036662595.1 Escherichia sp. Lx600-2
CTCAAACCATCATTAACATCAACTTCTAATTTATTTAAGGCTTCATTATATTGATTTCGGATATTCATAAAACCTCACATTAATCATATGGGAATCGTCCCGGAGACATTGGAATGTAAACATCAGCGTTATGATTCGGATTTGTTCCTCGATCAGAAACCCCACCAGTGGCAGTATGCCTGCCAGTCACGTCTCGCGGGCGATAATTCCCATTAGAAACACTGGATGTTGGAACTGTTTCAATATGAGCATGAGGTACAGCATCAGCATAATGTGAAGGTGAGCGAGGATTTGCCGGATCAAGCCTCACTGCAACAGTATTTCCGTCAGGTAATGCTTTTGTCCAGACCTCTCCTCCACTATACGCTTGTACCGACGAATAACCTCGATTACGCAAAGTTTGTCGTATTTCTCCTGGAGTTTTTCCTGCAAAATTGGGTAGGCCGCCTATTTCTTCCTGAATATTCTGTGCACTTCTGTAGCGCCCATCGCTTCCCCTTAATTTACAAAGCCCAAGAGGATCAATATAACTTAGCGGATTAGGCGCATAAGCATATAGGTTTATTCCTCCCGCCAGCCCTATCGGGTCCTGACTGATAAACCGCCCGCACTCCGGCGCATAATATCTGAACAGATTATAGTGCAGCCCCGTATCTTCATCATAATACTGCCCCGGCAGCCGCAGCGGCTGCTCAAAGTACGCCCCGCTGTTGCTGATGTCGCCCCGGTTTTCACCAAATCCCGCCTGGTAGCCCGCCCACACCAGCGTCCCGTCCGGCGCGGTTACCTCGTGTACCGTGCCCGTCAGGTCCGTGTGGTAATACCAGATTTTCTGGCTCTCTCCGCGCCCCGTGATGGCCGCCACCGGCGTGTACGGCTGTTCCGCGTCGTACAGGTATGTCCGCTTTCCCTGCCAGCATCGAAAGATGCGCCGGTATCCGATAAGGCCGGTAAGACCAACTCCGCCCGATTCCACCACCCGTAAGATTGGTCTCTTCGGTGGTGGTTTTAACGCCTACTTATCGGAGGTTGCCTTATGGCTACAATCCTCACCCCTGATTATGATTTACTGTCCATTCCTTTCAGTTCTGCCACCGATTTCACAGACCTGGCCGATCACTGCGATCGCTTCGCTGAAACTCTTATAGAGTGTCACGATCCGGCGCTGAAAATGGCGTTGTACGGATGACTTCGCGCCTGTATCGCCATTCTGTCTCCCACGCTGAACGATCCCATTCCACCCCATCTGGTAGAAAACCTGACACTCGACGACCTGCCAGCCTCATTTCCGCACTTTGAGCCGGATCCTGAGCAATTGTGTAGTGGCACAGTAAATTTGGCCACCTGATTAAAGGTGATATCCTCACCACAACACAAAACAGGTGACTTAATGAACAAGAAAACCAAACGTACTTTCACCCCTGAATTCAGGCTGGAATGTGCACAGCTAATTGTTGATAAGGGCTACTCATATCGACAAGCCAGTGAAGCGATGAATGTCGGTTCTACCACGCTTGAGAGTTGGGTGCGCCAGCTCAGGCGAGAGCGTCAGGGGATTGCGCCCTCCGCCACACCTATTACTCCAGACCAGCAACGTATCCGCGAACTGGAAAAGCAGGTTCGCCGCCTGGAGGAACAAAATACGATATTAAAAAAGGCTACCGCGCTCTTGATGTCCGACTCGCTGAACGGTTCACGATAGTTGCCAGACTGAGTGACAGCCACTCAGTTGTCAGCCTCTGTTCTGCTCTGGAAATACACCGCAGCAGTTACCGGTACTGGCGAAAACGACGCGATACGGTTAATCCGGCGCGAGTCAGGTTGTGCAGCGAAATACGCCGGGCGTGGAACCAAAGTAGGGGCTCTGCGGGGGCGCGCACGCTGGCTGAAATGCTGACACAAAACGGCGTCCCGATGAGCCGTTACCGTGCCGGGCGTCTGATGAAATATCTGAACCTGAGCAGTTGTCAGCCCGGAAAACATCAGTACAAAAATGCTCGTCAGGAACATACCTGCCTGCCGAATCTGCTTGAGCGCCAGTTCGCTGTGCCCGAGCCAGATAGGGTATGGTGCGGAGATATTACGTATAGTGTGCCCGGAGTTCAGGGCGGGCATGGATGCTTAAATGAACCGCGAGTCTGTCTGGAATATTGAACCGGTAACTCACGATGAGAAACCCAACAATCCCACCGGGTGTGACGGTGGAGAACCTGAGCGGCAGTGACCTGCGGCATGCCCGCAGGGTGATGTAACCCGCTGACAACGGGGATTGAGGCGAGATCACTAAGCCGAGATGATCCTCAAGGTTAAGTACTGAAAGGCTGAAGAACATGAACCCGTTAATCCGCCTCTGTGGGTTGAAAACGTCACCACGGCCTACGTGATCTGACAGGCCGTGCAGGAGGAACTGGCAGTGATACGTAAGCACTGCCGGTCGAAGGTGTTTTGACATGTATGCGAAACACCGGGGCAGCAGCGTCTATCACGCTTGCGTTGCTGACTTCTGCCAACTTGCGGCAAGCAAGGATAAAGAGTGCGACGGGCAGCCTCCTCAGTATGCCTGAGTCCAGGCAGGTAAACCGGGGAAGGTCAGCGACGGATGTTAAGGGGGCATGGCTCCGATGACGCGCTGGCTGGCGGAGCTTCCGTAGTAGTCCGCGATGGGGAAAGCCCATTACATGGCGAAGGGAAGCAGTTTGAATGTGTTTGCGACGTGAATTAACTGACCTAACGAGGTGAAGACCTTTGATAATCAGCGAAATGCAACGCAAGCTTGCCACATGGGCAGTCACCGATCCGTCCCTACGGATTCAACGGCTGCTGCGTCTGATAACACAACCAGAATGGCTGGCTGAAGCGGCGCGGATCACGCTTTCATCAAAGGGGGCCCATACCCCCGGCGTTGATGGCGTGAACAAAACAATGCTACAGGCCAGACTGGCTGTTGAGCTGCAAATCCTCAGGGATGAATTACTCTCAGGCCACTACCAGCCCTTGCCCGCCAGACGGGTTTACATCCCTAAAAGCAACGGCAAACTGCGACCACTGGGTATCCCCGCGTTGCGGGATCGTATTGTTCAGCGGGCCATGCTGATGGCGATGGAGCCGATATGGGAGAGTGATTTTCATACGCTCTCATATGGCTTCCGGCCTGAGCGCAGTGTCCACCACGCGATCCGCACGGTGAAATTACAGCTCACAGACTGTGGTGAAACCCGGGGACGCTGGGTGATTGAAGGCGACCTGTCCAGTTACTTCGACACCGTACATCATCGACTGCTGATGAAGGCTGTACGCCGCAGGATCAGTGACGCACGTTTCATGACTCTGCTGTGGAAAACCATCAAGGCGGGACATATCGATGTCGGTCTCTTTCGGGCGGCCAGTGAAGGTGTGCCACAGGGCGGTGTTATATCGCCGCTATTATCGAACATCATGCTGAATGAGTTCGATCAATACCTGCATGAGCGCTACCTGAGCGGGAAAGCCAGAAAAGATCGGTGGTACTGGAATAACAGTATCCAACGGGGCCGAAGTACGGCGGTCAGAGAAAACTGGCAGTGGAAACCCGCGGTGGCGTACTGCCGCTATGCCGATGATTTTGTCCTCATCGTCAAAGGCACCAAAGCACAGGCGGAAGCCATCAGGGAGGAGTGTCGGGGTGTGCTCGAAGGCAGTCTGAAACTCAGGCTGAACATGGATAAGACTAAAATCACCCATGTTAATGACGGCTTTATCTTTCTGGGGCACAGGATCATTCGCAAACGCAGTCGTTATGGCGAGATGCGAGTGATCTCAACGATCCCGCAGGAGAAAGCCAGAAACTTCGCCGCATCGCTGACAGCACTGTTATCAGGCAACTACAGTGAAAGCAAAGTCGATATGGCTGAACAACTCAACCGAAAACTGAAAGGCTGGGCCATGTTCTATCAGTTCGTTGATTTTAAGGCCAAAGTCTTCAGTTATATCGACCGTGTCGTGTTCTGGAAGCTGGCTCACTGGCTGGCCCGCAAATACCGTACAGGTATCGCTTCCCTGATGAGGTGGTGGTGTAAATCACCGAAACCGGGTCAGAGCAAAACGTGGGTTTTATTTGGTAAAACCAATCACGGCAAGCTCAGCGGCGAAATACTGTACCGGTTGGTGGGGCAAGGCAAGAAGCTGTTCCGCTGGCGGCTACCCGAAGGTAATCCCTATCTGAGGACGGAGACCAGAAACACGTATACATCGCGCTTTACAGAAGTGGCAATGGCGTTCGCCAGCATTTAAATGGAGAGCCGGATGCGCTGAAAGGTGCACGTCCGGTTCGGGGAGGAGAGGCAGGGAAATAGTCCGACTACGCCCTGCCTCTTACTCTACTCTGGGCAGGAAATCGCTGGTGCTATCTGGCGGTCGTCATGGATCTTTTTGCCCGCAGGGTTATCGGCTGGAGCCTGTCAGCGAATACCGATACTGCCCTGATAAGCAGTGCCCTGCGGATGGCGTATGAGGTGCGTGGTCAGCCGCGGGACGTCATGTTCCATAGCGACCAGGGAAGTCAATATACAGGACTGAAATATCAACAACTTCTCTGGCGTTACAGGATAAAGCAAAGTGTCAGTCGACGGGGAAACTGCTGGGATAACAGTCCAATGGAACGCTTCTTCCGCAGTCTGAAAACAGAATGGGTGCCGACGGATGGTTACGTAGGCAAGGACGAGGCCCGGCAACAAATTAGCGGTTATATCCTGAATTATTACAATAACGTCAGGCCTCACCATTACAACGGTGGGTTGACGCCGGAAGAATCAGAGAACAGATACCGTATTTACTGTAAAACCGTGGCCAATATTACTTGACCACTACAATTGTGTGAATATTGCGAGGTATTACTCCAGATCCTGACGGAACAGGCGCAGGGATCTAAAATGGAACAACCCCTGACGGGGCTGCTTTGTGAACTGATCTGGTTCTTTGCGGCAAAACTGAAAGCGCCGCGCTGGTTGCGTACTACTGATGGTGTGGTGTTTATTGACGATATTATCCAGCCGTAATATCAGTCCTCCCGGATTTTCGCCTGTTAGTACTGGCGGAGATCCGGGAGAATAAAAACCAATATTCACCGAGATTATTACGTTCCGACTTAGCCGTGTTGCTTAACTAGCCTATTAATTAAATCTATATATTCATCATTATACACGCTTCCCATATTTCCCTTACTAAACATTTCCAGCAAGCTAATAACTCTATTTTTATACTCAACAGGGATCGTTTCTCCCGACAAAACGA
>NZ_JAYQWM010000151.1:0-5233 GCF_036662595.1 Escherichia sp. Lx600-2
ATCGTGGTGATGCGCATTATGTGTCGTCGCGGCTTCGAAATGGACTTTGCTGAACTGTTGCTGGAAGACTACAAAGCCTCCCTGAAATATCTCAGCGATCACCCGAAACTGCAGGGTATTGCCCAACAGAACAGCTTTAAACATACCTGATAACGTTTAACGGTAACGGTGTCCCGAAACGAACCCGTTTCGGGACAATTTCCAAAGTCTGTTCACTGGCATTAGCAACGGAAAATATTGTTCTGAATACGCTTCAGAACAAAACAGGTGCGGTTCCGACAGGAATACCGTTTTAGGGGGATAATATGGCTACATCAGTACAGACAGGTAAAGCTAAGCAGCTCACATTACTCGGCTTTTTTGCCATAACGGCATCGATGGTAATGGCTGTTTATGAATACCCTACCTTCGCAACATCGGGCTTTTCATTAGTCTTCTTCCTGCTATTAGGCGGGATTTTATGGTTTATTCCCGTGGGACTTTGTGCTGCGGAAATGGCCACCGTCGACGGCTGGGAAGAAGGTGGTGTCTTCGCCTGGGTATCAAATACTCTGGGGCCGAGATGGGGATTTGCAGCGATCTCATTTGGCTATCTGCAAATCGCCATTGGTTTTATTCCGATGCTCTATTTCGTGTTAGGGGCACTCTCCTACATCCTGAAATGGCCAGCGCTGAATGAAGACCCCATTACCAAAACTATTGCAGCACTCATCATTCTTTGGGCGCTGGCATTAACGCAGTTTGGTGGCACGAAATACACGGCGCGAATTGCTAAAGTTGGCTTCTTCGCCGGCATCCTGTTACCTGCATTTATTTTGATTGCATTAGCGGCTATTTATCTGCACTCCGGTGCCCCCGTTGCTATCGAAATGGATTCGAAGACCTTCTTCCCTGACTTCTCTAAAGTGGGCACCCTGGTTGTATTTGTTGCCTTCATTTTGAGTTATATGGGCGTAGAAGCATCCGCAACCCACGTCAATGAAATGAGCAACCCAGGGCGCGACTATCCGTTGGCTATGTTACTGCTGATGGTGGCGGCAATCTGCTTAAGCTCTGTTGGTGGTTTGTCTATTGCGATGGTCATTCCGGGTAATGAAATCAACCTCTCCGCAGGGGTAATGCAAACCTTTACCGTTCTGATGTCTCATGTGGCACCGGAAATTGAGTGGACGGTTCGCGTGATCTCCGCACTGCTGTTGCTGGGTGTTCTGGCGGAAATCGCCTCCTGGATTGTTGGTCCTTCTCGCGGGATGTATGTCACAGCGCAGAAAAACCTGCTGCCAGCGGCATTCGCTAAAATGAACAAAAATGGCGTACCGGTAACGCTGGTCATTTCACAGCTGGTGATTACTTCTATCGCGTTGATCATCCTCACCAATACCGGTGGCGGTAACAACATGTCCTTCCTGATCGCACTGGCGCTGACGGTGGTGATTTATCTGTGTGCTTATTTCATGCTGTTTATTGGCTACATTGTGTTGGTTCTTAAACATCCTGACTTAAAACGCACATTTAATATCCCTGGTGGTAAAGGGGTGAAACTGGTCGTGGCAATTGTCGGTCTGCTGACTTCAATTATGGCGTTTATTGTTTCCTTCCTGCCGCCGGATAACATCCAGGGTGACTCTACCGATATGTATGTTGAATTACTGGTCGTTAGTTTCCTGGTGGTACTTGCCCTGCCCTTTATTCTCTATGCTGTTCATGATCGTAAAGGCAAAGCGAATACCGGCGTCACTCTGGAGCCAATCAACAGTCAGAACGCACCAAAAGGTCACTTCTTCCTGCACCCGCGTGCACGTTCACCACACTATATTGTGATGAATGACAAGAAACACTAACTATGTCTGAATGGTTATAAGACAAGGGAGCGATAATTCATCGCTCCCTTTTTCGTGCTTGCTGTCGTATTGACTTAACCGGGATAAGTACGAGAATGAGCGCACATCTGTTTACCGGAAACCAGCACATATGGATATCTGCTCCCGAAACGAGAAATTAACGATTAGAAGACCAGCGATACTGGTTGCACTGGCACTTTTACTGTGTAGTTGTAAAAGCACGCCTCCAGAGTCCATGGTGACACCACCAGCGGGTTCAAAGCCACCAGCCACGACGCAACAATCGTCACAACCGATGCGTGGTATCTGGCTGGCCACGGTGTCTCGCCTCGACTGGCCACCGGTTTCCTCGGTTAACATTAGTAACCCCACCAGCCGGGCCCGTGTACAACAACAGGCGATGATCGACAAACTGGATCATCTGCAACGTCTCGGTATAAACACGGTCTTTTTCCAGGTCAAGCCGGACGGTACCGCCCTGTGGCCATCGAAAATTTTGCCGTGGTCCGATCTTATGACCGGTAAGATTGGTGAAAATCCGGGTTACGATCCGCTGCAATTCATGCTCGACGAAGCCCACAAGCGTGGGATGAAAGTACACGCCTGGTTTAACCCCTATCGCGTATCGGTTAATACGAAACCCGGTACTATCAGGGAACTGAATAGCACTCTGTCTCAACAACCGGCGAGCGTCTATGTACAACACCGTGACTGGATCAGAACGTCTGGCGATCGCTTTGTCCTCGACCCGGGCATCCCTGAGGTTCAGGACTGGATCACATCAATAGTCGCAGAAGTGGTTTCCCGCTATCCGGTAGATGGCGTGCAGTTTGACGACTATTTCTATACTGAGTCACCGGGTTCACGGCTAAATGATAACGAAACGTACCGCAAATACGGAGGCGCATTTGCGTCAAAAGCAGACTGGCGGCGCAACAATACTCAGCAGTTAATTGCAAAAGTATCGCACACCATTAAAAGCATTAAGCCGGGAGTCGAATTTGGCGTTAGCCCGGCAGGCGTGTGGCGTAACCGATCACACGATCCGCTCGGTTCCGATACCCGAGGCGCGGCAGCCTATGACGAATCCTACGCTGACACCCGTCGATGGGTGGAACAAGGATTGCTGGATTACATTGCTCCCCAAATTTACTGGCCGTTCTCACGGAGTGCCGCGCGTTATGACGTGTTGGCAAAATGGTGGGCGGATGTCGTTAAACCGACCAGGACCCGCCTGTATATCGGTATCGCCTTCTATAAAGTGGGTGAACCTTCAAAGATAGAGCCAGACTGGATGATTAACGGCGGCGTACCGGAACTGAAAAAGCAGCTCGATCTTAACGATGCGGTACCAGAAATTAGCGGCACCATCTTGTTCCGTGAGGACTATCTGAATAAACCGCAGACTCAACAAGCGGTCAGCTATCTGCAAAGTCGTTGGGGCAGTTGAACTCCCATTTTTACTTTGTAACAAGCCAGTGCTTTACCCACTGGCTTGTTACCCTCTTGAAATATCCCACTAGTAATCATGCTTACATAAGTCAAATTAACCACACAATTAACCACACTTAGTTAAACAGCCATAATCCCCCTAATAAAAATGTATGAATATGAAAAACCATACGATATTCGCAGTCACCGAAAAATAATTACGATGGGCTATACTCTTCTGAAGAACAGTAGCGTAGATTGAAACTGTCCTAAGTCGCTTATTTCTTTTCAGTATATCTTCATATTTCAGGAGAATATGGTGCAGTTAGTCGATCTCGCACGTTGCGTTTCATTTTGATTCCGTCTGATTTCCCAGCCTTATAAGGGTGTGAATTATGGAGATGTATTTTAAAAGAATGAAAGATGAGTGGACCGGACTTGTCGAGCAGGCAGATCCGCCCATTCGTGCTAAAGCCGCGGAAATTGCCGTTGCGCATGCTCATTATCTGAGTATCGAGTTTTATCGAATTGTCCGCATCGACCCGCATGCCGAAGAATTCTTGGGTAATGAACAAGTTGAGCGGCAGTTGAAAAGTGCGATGGAACGCTGGATTATTAACGTGCTTTCTGCCCAGGTTGACGATGCCGAAAGGCTAATACAAATCCAGCATACCGTCGCGGAAGTGCATGCCCGCATAGGAATTCCGGTAGAAATTGTCGAGATGGGGTTTCGGGTGCTGAAAAAGATCCTCTATCCGGTAATCTTCTCTTCGGATTATTCTGCCGCAGAAAAACTTCAGGTCTACCATTTCTCGATTAACAGTATTGATATCGCTATGGAAGTGATGACCCGCGCGTTTACCTTTAGTGACAGTAGTGCCTCAAAAGAAGATGAAAACTATCGTATCTTCTCGTTACTGGAAAACGCCGAAGAAGAAAAAGAACGGCAAATAGCCTCAATACTTTCATGGGAAATAGATATCATCTATAAAATCCTGCTGGATTCTGATTTAGGCAGTAGTTTGCCTTTAAGCCAGGCTGATTTTGGCCTGTGGTTTAACCATAAAGGTCGACATTATTTTAGTGGCATTGCCGAAGTAGGCCATATCTCCCGTCTGATTCAGGATTTCGACGGTATTTTCAATCAAACCATGCGTAACACCAGGAATTTGAATAACAGAAGTCTGCGGGTGAAATTTTTATTACAGATAAGAAATACCGTATCGCAAATTATTACCTTGCTGCGTGAATTGTTTGAAGAAGTATCGCGCCACGAAGTCGGTATGGATGTACTGACGAAATTACTTAACCGCCGTTTCCTGCCGACTATCTTCAAACGCGAAATTGCCCATGCCAACCGGACCGGTACACCGCTGTCAGTGCTGATTATTGACGTTGATAAATTCAAAGAGATCAACGATACGTGGGGCCATAACACTGGCGATGAAATTCTGCGTAAAGTCTCTCAGGCCTTTTATGACAACGTCCGCAGTAGTGATTATGTTTTCCGCTACGGGGGCGATGAATTTATCATTGTTTTGACTGAAGCTTCTGAAAACGAAACGTTACGTACCGCAGAACGTATTCGCAGTCGGGTGGAGAAAACCAAACTGAAAGCCGCAAACGGCGAAGATATTGCCCTCTCACTTTCCATCGGTGCCGCCATGTTTAATGGTCATCCTGACTATGAGCGCCTCATTCAAATAGCCGATGAAGCTCTGTATATCGCCAAAAGACGAGGTAGAAACCGTGTTGAACTCTGGAAAGCCAGTCTTTAGATGCGCCAGGATGCAGAGGTAATCATGAAGCTAACCGATGCGGATAATGCCGCCGATGGCATTTTTTTCCCCGCCCTTGAGCAAAATATGATGGGTGCGGTGTTAATTAAGGAAGGTGCGAATAAGCGGGGAAATTCTTCTCGGCTGACTCAGTCATTTCATTTCTTCATGTTTGAGCCGATT
>NZ_JAYQWM010000152.1:0-5193 GCF_036662595.1 Escherichia sp. Lx600-2
TCGGTGGAGCTGCATGACAAAGTCATCGGGCATTATCTGAACATAAAACACTATCAATAAGTTGGAGTCATTACCGCCGGGGTATTGGGGCATCCTCTTTGTCTGGGCGCTATTTGGCGTTACTTGCGACATGATGAACTGGCCGGTCTTACTCAAGTCGGTAAGTCGATTGGGCAATAGCGAACAACAAGGTCGGTTGTTTGGCTTCTTCGAAACAGGGCGTGGCATTGTCGATACCGTGGTGGCATTTTCTGCGTTGGCAGTATTTACCTGGTTTGGCAGTGGCTTATTGGGTTTTAAAGCAGGCATCTGGTTCTATTCCCTTATTGTGATTGCCGTAGGCATTATTATTTTCTTTGTCCTGAATGACAAAGAAGAGGCACCGTCCGTTGAGGTGAAAAAAGAAGACGGAGCATCGCAAAACACCAGTATGACCTCGGTGCTGAAAGACAAAACTATCTGGCTTATCGCTTTCAACGTCTTCTTCGTTTACGCGGTTTACTGTGGCCTGACATTCTTCATTCCATTCCTGAAAAACATCTATCTATTGCCCGTTGCGCTGGTGGGGGCTTACGGCATCATTAACCAATACTGTCTGAAAATGATTGGTGGACCGATTGGTGGCATGATTTCAGATAAGATCCTGAAATCGCCGAGTAAATATCTATGCTACACCTTTATCATCAGTACCGCTGCGCTCGTACTGTTGATTATGCTGCCGCACGAAAGTATGCCGGTCTATTTAGGGATGGCATGTACGCTGGGCTTTGGCGCGATAGTCTTTACACAGCGAGCCGTATTTTTTGCACCTATCGGCGAAGCAAAAATTGCTGAAAATAAAACAGGCGCGGCGATGGCGTTGGGTAGCTTTATTGGTTACGCCCCGGCGATGTTCTGCTTTAGTCTGTATGGCTACATTCTGGATTTAAATCCGGGGATTATTGGCTACAAAATCGTGTTTGGCATTATGGCCTGCTTCGCATTCTGTGGTGCGGTGGTTTCCGTAATGCTGGTTAAGCGTATTAGCCAACGTAAGAAAGAGATGCTGGCGGCTGAAGCTTAATTAATGGCCGGATGTGCTTAATCCGGCCAAAAAAAATCCGCTGAATCCCCAGCGGATTTTTCGAAGTTTCAATTTCAGGATACTTCTTGCTCGGCAACTACCAGTTCAACATTCTCTTCACTTAACAACTGGCAGAAAGAATTGGGAGGCGGGGCATCAGTAAAAAAAGCCCTGACATTCCGTGCATTGCCAACGCTACCGCGCCGTGAAAAACATCGCCTGCTCCAGTCGTATCAACCACATTGACAGAAAATGCATCCTGTTGACACAAATGATCATCTTTAATCCACAATGAATCTTCAGAACCCAGCGTGACATACACTTTACCCGCAGTTTGTGTCGTTGCCTGGTACAAACCTTCTTCAGGTGACTGCAGGCCAGTCATGCGTTTCCGCCCTGGCGTTGAGAACACGGCGTGATCAGTAAGCGCGACAAGTGGATAAATATCCTGCGGTGTCATATCGTCGCTGGTTATCGAAACTCGTTGGCAATTTACACCTGAATCTTAACCATTCATCTATTGCGAAAAAGCCAGTGAAATTACTCTGCTTTTTCGCAATCAGCATCACAAGATTACCCTTATTGCCACATAGCCAAACCCATCCTTTCCCGCTACAGTTAATTTCTTGTGGCGCGAAAGGAGGCAAAAATGCTCTATATCTTTGATTTAGGTAATGTGATTGTCGATATCGACTTTAACCGTGTGCTGGGAGCCTGGAGCGATTTAACGCGTATTCCGCTGGCTACGCTTAAGAAGAGTTTTCATATGGGGGAGGCGTTTCATCAGCATGAGCGCGGGGAAATTAGCGACGAAGCGTTCGCAGAGGCGCTGTGTCATGAGATGGCTCTACCGCTAAGCTACGAGCAGTTCTCTCACGGCTGGCAGGCGGTGTTTGTTGCGCTGCGCCCGGAAGTGATCGCCATCATGCATAAACTGCGTGAGCAGGGGCATCGCGTGGTGGTGCTTTCCAATACCAACCGCCTGCATACCACCTTCTGGCCGGAAGAATACCCGGAAATTCGTGATGCTGCTGACCATATCTATCTGTCGCAAGATCTGGGGATGCGCAAACCTGAAGCACGAATTTACCAGCATGTTTTGCAGGCAGAAGGTTTTTCACCCAGCGATACGGTCTTTTTCGACGATAACGCCGATAATATAGAAGGAGCTAATCATCTAGGCATTACCAGTATTCTGGTGAAAGATAAAACCACCATCCCGGACTATTTCGCGAAGGTGTTATGCTAAAAACCATTCAGGACAAAGCCAGGCACCGTACCCGTCCGCTATGGGCCTGGCTGAAACTACTCTGGCAACGCATTGATGAGGACAATATGACAACCCTGGCAGGTAACCTTGCCTATGTGTCGTTGCTCTCATTAGTGCCGCTGGTTGCCGTTGTTTTTGCGCTTTTCGCCGCTTTTCCCATGTTTTCCGACGTCAGCATTCAGTTGCGTCACTTTATTTTTGCCAACTTTCTGCCTGCTACTGGCGATGTTATTCAGCGGTATATCGAACAATTTGTTGCCAATTCCAACAAGATGACCGCCGTTGGCGCGTGCGGGCTGATCGTCACCGCGTTATTGTTGATGTACTCCATCGATAGCGCGTTGAATACCATCTGGCGCAGTAAACGAGCGCGACCAAAAATTTACTCGTTTGCCGTGTACTGGATGATTTTAACGCTGGGGCCGCTGCTGGCAGGGGCCAGTCTGGCGATCAGTTCCTATTTGCTCTCCCTACGCTGGGCGAGCGATCTCAATACTGTCATCGACAACGTGCTGCGTATTTTTCCGCTGCTGTTGTCGTGGATCTCCTTCTGGTTGCTGTACAGCATTGTTCCAACCATCCGCGTACCTAACCGCGACGCGATTGTCGGCGCGTTTGTCGCAGCACTCCTGTTCGAAGCAGGAAAGAAAGGTTTCGCGCTTTATATCACCATGTTCCCGTCATATCAGCTCATTTACGGCGTGCTGGCGGTGATCCCCATTCTCTTTGTTTGGGTCTACTGGACATGGTGTATCGTCTTGCTTGGCGCGGAAATTACTGTCACTCTCGGGGAATACCGCAAACTAAAACAAGCTGCTGAACAAGAAGAAGACGACGAACCATGATTGCATTAATTCAACGCGTAACCCGTGCCAGCGTCACCGTGGAGGGAAAAGTGACGGGCGAAATTGGTGCGGGACTTTTGGTGTTATTGGGTGTCGAAAAGGATGACGACGAACAGAAAGCAAACCGTCTGTGCGAGCGTGTGCTCGGCTACCGCATCTTTAGCGATGCCGAAGGCAAGATGAATCTCAACGTGCAACAGGCGGGCGGCAGTGTGCTGGTGGTTTCCCAGTTTACCCTCGCCGCAGATACCGAACGGGGGATGCGCCCAAGTTTCTCCAAAGGCGCATCACCGGATCGCGCAGAGGCGTTATATGACTATTTCGTCGAACGCTGCCGTCAGCAAGAGATGAACACGCAAACAGGACGCTTCGCTGCGGATATGCAGGTATCGCTGGTCAATGATGGCCCCGTGACATTCTGGTTGCAGGTATGAGCCAGCTTCCAGGGTTGTCACGGGAAACAAGAGAGAGTATCGCTATGTATCACCTTCGGGTTCCACAAACAGAAGAAGAATTAGAGCGTTACTATCAGTTTCGCTGGGAAATGTTGCGTAAGCCCCTGCATCAACCAAAAGGTTCGGAACGCGACGCGTGGGATGCGATGGCGCATCACCAGATGGTCGTCGACGAGCAGGGTAATCTGGTGGCGGTAGGCCGACTGTATATTAATGCCGACAATGAAGCGTCCATTCGCTTTATGGCCGTTCATCCCGACGTGCAGGACAAAGGGTTAGGCACGCTGATGGCGATGACCCTGGAGTCGGTGGCGCGTCAGGAAGGCGTTAAGCGCGTGACCTGTAGCGCCCGTGAAGACGCGGTGGAGTTTTTCGCCAAGCTGGGATTCATTAATCAGGGGGAGATCACCACCCCAACTACCACGCCGATTCGCCATTTTTTGATGATTAAACCCGTTGCCACTCTGGATGACATTCTGCATCGCGGTGACTGGTGCGCGCAGCTGCAACAGGCGTGGTACGAACATATCCCGTTAAGCGAAAAAATGGGCGTGCGCATTCAGCAATATACCGGGCAAAAATTTATCACTACCATGCCAGAAACCGGCAATCAGAATCCGCACCATACGCTGTTTGCCGGGAGTTTATTCTCACTGGCGACGCTCACCGGTTGGGGGCTTATCTGGCTGATGCTGCGTGAACGCCACCTCGGCGGAACGATTATTCTGGCGGATGCGCATATCCGCTACAGCAAACCGATTAGCGGTAAACCCCATGCGGTAGCCGACCTTGGTGCCTTAAGCGGCGATCTCGACCGTCTGGCGCGCGGACGAAAAGCACGGGTGCAGATGCAGGTCGAAATCTTTGGCGACGAGACGCCGGGTGCAGTGTTTGAAGGCACGTATATCGTTCTGCCCGCGAAGCCATTTGGCCCGTATGAAGAGGGCGGGAACGAAGAAGAGTAGCTGATGGAGAGGGGCGGTGCTGCCTCTCTCATTCAGGTCATTTATATTAGTCCTTGGCTATTTCGGTTATATTGAATAAGAACTCTATAAATTTTTATTCTTCGTTGGCTCCATACGTGTCTTGCTACATCACTGTTCAGGAGCATTTAAATATTATTTGTAGAGCTGTATGGCAATTATCGCAGATAATGCTTAATTCATCATCTTAGTTCATGTTTGAGCGATTTTTGATAGTCAAAACCCCCTCTGGTGCCATACTTTTCTCATAAATATTTTTAAAATCTATAGCTAACAAATATTATGCAAAGATAATGGGCTGGCATCATTGTCAGTATCATTCATTTACTGCTCTGGATGTTATAAATAATTATGTTGTATGTTTGCTCTTAACTGTGGAAAGGAGGCTGTAATGGTTGCCAATATTAATCTCATTCAACAAGAAAGTTATTCTGTTGTTAATTTAGAAAAACAACTAATGAGTAATGAATCACCGAAGCAAACGCTATTAAATGATTTTTCAGGTAATGACTCCAACTTATTGATAGTGTTTTATGTTCAGATAATGCCCGATGACTTTGTCATGCAGCTCCACCGA
>NZ_JAYQWM010000153.1:0-4973 GCF_036662595.1 Escherichia sp. Lx600-2
TCCGCGTTACCAGCAGCGTTAACGGTGATGGTGTGTCCATGTGAACCAATCGCAACGGAGTGCGTATGAGCACCAATACCGACAGTATGTGCGTGTGCACCTGCGCTTGCAGCAGTGCCGGACAGTGAGTGGGTACTGGTATAATCCCATTGAATATTTACACCAGTCGCATAATTTCCGATTGCAACGTAAATATCGTAAGTATCACCAGATGTATTGACCCAGGCAAAATTTGTAAACCCTGCCGATGTGCGCTGCCATAAAGCACCAGTAATCCCCTTCGGATTACCATTACCTGCACGCAAAACAAGTTCAGATATACCTGCCTGTTGAGGTGAACCGACGTTATATCCAGCCCCACCAATCAACGTAATTGAAACAACAGAACTCGCCTGCGGCATGGTTACCGTTGCTAATTTGAACCAACCAGCACCACCGCTGAATGACATTGTTGTTGAGTTAAGCGTACCAATATCTTTCGGTGTCAGTGTTATATCCGCTGAAAGCGCCTTACCATTCACCTTACGGGCAGAAGGTATTCACGCAGGGAAAATATCTTTCCCCCTCCGGTGTTCTCACCACGAAGCCGCACGACTCCGCTGGCGCACATCGCCGGGCGTGCGCCAGAATCGCTGATTCTGTCTCTGTCATGGGATTCACTGCGAAAGTTTGTTAATGGAAAGGAAGCCGCCAAAGTTGCCGACGTTATTGCGAAACTTACAGCCGCTCAGGCATTTGCTGCATTTATCCTTCGTGATATCGGACGTCGGCTGATCATATTCATCCGCGACCGCCGGACCGTGATAACCGCACTCATCACCGCGATAGGTCCAGGTGCAGGTGTTGGCCAGCATGATACGTCCCGGAAAAACGGCACCGTCCGTTTCCGTCGGCGTGGACAGTACAAAAGAGGCACTGACCGCGCTCAGTTCGCTGCACTGCTCGATGCGCCAGCGGCTGATCACCTCCTGCTCCGGATCGGCGTCACTGTTTCCGTTGACGAAGTTCACCGCATCCAGAAAACGGGCGTAAACCTTACGCCGGACCACCGTTCCTCCGACCAGACTCTGCAGGTCTTCCGCCATCCCGGTGACCATGCCGTGCAGGTTAGAAACCGTCAGTGTCGGACGGGCAGCACTGCCTTTGCCGTTCAGTTCAAATCCCGTCCCCTGAATGGGATACGCCTGATACTGTCGCCCCTGCCAGGTGACCGGCTCACCTTTATCGTTCTGCTCATTACAGAAAAAGTAGCGTTCCCCGCCTACCTCGGTCAGGTCGATTTCCCAGAGCACCACCTGGGCTGACTGAGTGAGGCGTGTCGTCTCATGATGTGTTTCCTGTGGAATATCCTGCATCAGAGACTCCTATGCCACGACCTGTTCAAAATCTGCCGTTATGGTTACCCACAACGCCCCCACGCTTGCCGACCATTTACGACAAACCACCCTGATCGGCTTCCAGTCATAAGGTGGCGTCCACTGAAATGCGCGGACGCCACCGTGCCGTTCCAGAAAGGCTTTTAAAGATGGGTGTTCACATTTACGAACACGTATAGTCACGCTGTAAATCGACAACTGGTTATTCAGTCCCGCCGCACGACGCTGTTCATAACCATCGCCCAGCTTCACTGTCACCACTTTCGGCTCTGATACCACATTCATATCCGGGCGCACTTTCCAGTGAAACGTCTCCATTACCGATATGCTCCACTTAACCGACCACCATCACGGGCCTGCTGTTGCATAAAGTCCGCTGCCGCTTTTTTCCCAAGGTCATAAACCACCTTCAGGGCAGCCGGACCTATCTGCCCGTTCGTGCCATCGTTATTGATCTCGATGTTGTACTGCGGGGCAAACATCGCCATACCTGAACCACCAATATCCGCCACAACCCCCAGCTTACCGTCAGCACCACGACGCAGTGGCAGAATGGCTTCAGGTCCAGCTTCCCCCATCACACCCGCGCCTTTTGCAAAAGCAAAAAACGTCGGACGGTTAACCACCGTGCCACTGTAACGACTCAAATCAGCAGACTGATAAATCCCCCCATTGGCATTCAGGGAAAGGCTGCTGAGATCAAATCCCAGTACACTGCCAATCCCTTTTATCGATTTCATCATGGTTGCCTGCGCCAGGATTTTCGCCATATCTGACAGCACCGAAGAGGTGAAGGATTTGAAGTTGAGTTTGCCGGTAGTGACAAAAGTTGCCAGGCCATTTCCCATGTTGCTGAAGGCTGATGAGAACACCTGTTCTGCTGTTCCTGCCGTATTGTCTGCATCCACGGTAAAATCCTGAAATGCACGCAGGACTCCGTTTTTCCAGTTACCCTGCACAACTTCAAGCTGTTGCCAGTAACGGCGATTCTCATTCAGTTGTCGGTTCAGGCTCTCCGTCAGCGCCTGCTCGGCCTTTCTGTAGTCATCCGTGTTATATGTCCCTTTCTGCTCACTATCCCGCCTCAACTGCTCCAGCTGTTGCTGGTATTTCTGGCGAAGACTCAGTTGTACCTGATATCGCTGCCGCTGCTGATCACCCATACCCACCGTGGCGATATCCAGGTCATGTTGCTGACGCTGAGCGCGCTCTTCTTCAGCCAGTTGACTGGTCAGCTGAATTGTTTTTTTCTTCAGATCGTTGAGTGCCGTCTGTTTCTGAAGCTCCTGCTGTTTTACATCCAGCAGCGTCAGTGCCTGAATCAGTTCATCTTTACGGGCCAGCACACTCTTTTCATCTGCCGTCAGTTTTTTCCCGTCCAGATCGCTGATGCGCTGCTGCAGAGCCAGAAGCTGTTTATGCGCTTCTGTCATCTTTTCAGTGGCAATGCCTGCTGACTGTCTTGCAGCAGCAATCTGTCCTTCCACCTGTGCCTGTTGCTGACTGTACTGCAGCAATAACCGGGTGGCCTCATCATTACGGGGTTCGCGTGTTTTTTTCTTACCGGATGCCAGGGCTTTCTCGTAACGTTCATTTTCACGTTGTATCGCCGCATCCCTGACAGCCTGATCGGCGTACTGCATGGCATTAATACGCGCAATTTCACGCTGATGTCGTGCTGCTTCCGTTTCATTCATCCGGTTCAGTGCAGCATTTTCAGCATTACGGCGTTTCTGTTGCTCCTGATAATTCCGCTCTGCCTGCTCTTTTGCATCCTGCAAATCCTTCTGGCGTTTTTTCTCCTGAAGCTCGTTAAGACGCTGCTGATCGTACTCAACCTGAGAAGATGATGCCGTCCAGGGGAGTCTTTTCACCCGCGACACTTTCTCCTGTAAAGCGGAAATCTGTTCATCCAGCGAGTCTTCACGACCAATATTCATGGCCGCATCCCAGAAACGACTCCATAAATCAGACAGATACTTCAGCGTACTGCCCAGCGCATTGAGGTTATTATCAATATCCGCAGTACGCCGACCGGTTTCCTCTGCCAGTGCAGACATGGCTATCCGTGCCGCATCACTGGACCGCCCCTGTTCCCCAAGGACGCGTATCTGTTCAAGCTGAGTGGCAGTAAGAAAATGCAGCTCATTGTCCAGAGCCTTCGCGGCATTTACAGGATCATCCTTCAGCCGCTTAAACTGATTTATGGTATCGCTGACCGACTGGCCAACCGATCGCTCCATCTGTGCGGCAGCTCTCGCCACCATACGGGATGGATCATGAACAGAGTCTGCTGCCTCATGCTTCACACTAAACAGGGCTGGCCCGACATGCTGCAGGGCGTAAACGGGGTTCCCCCTGACAGTCGCAGCCACAGGAGTGTTGGCCGCGAGGAGCCGTTTTTTTACTGTGTCCCGGTGAAGCCCAAAGGCCTCAGCGATTTTAAAAACACTCCAGTAATAAGCATCACCGATCCCGCTCACATTTGACATAAGCAACTCCATCTGGCAGGTGAAAATCATGTTTATTTATATATTTCAATTAATTGCAAACTGGTCTAATGACAGGGAGAAAAAAATATTGTACAGGTGAAAAGAGAAATAACTTTTAATTATCAATAAATTACCAAACATGCTGCCGCCGCCATGGAAATGCAAAAACTAGCCTTTTTCCGCGACGCTCCCGCCCCGTGGCAGGGGCCCCCACCGGGAGGACCCGACAGCCTGACAGCCGTGACGAGCATCTGATACAGCGCTTTACATAATGGCATAGGAATAATTCAGAAGGACATCACAGCATGCCCACACAAATTAGTGTGAGTGTCCTGTTTCTTCCTACGCACAGGACTGACGAGCATGAGGGGAAAATATGCGAACCATAAATGCCTCATCTTCAGCAATGCAGCCGGCATCCGAACAGGACGATATTGTAAATTCACCTAATTACGAGGACATTGCAGTAGTTGAATTGCAGCTCTGTATTAGCCTGACAGTGACAGAATGCGATACTGACTCTGTCACAGGTGAAATAGTTTGAATGATTAGCAGTTATGGTGCTCAGTCAACCACCAGGGAATAATCCTTCGAATTCTTATCGTGCTTCACCAACGCTGCCTCAATTGCCCTGAATGCTTCCAGAGACACCTGATGTTCTATACATGCAATTACAACATCCGGGTAACTCATAGAAATGGTGCTATTAAGCATATTTTTTACACGAATCAGATCCAACGAGAGTTCATCAGCAGATTGTTCTTTATTCATTTTGTCGCTCCATGCGTTTGCTCGTCATCTAGCGGTTAAAATATTACTTCAAATCTTTCTGCATAAAAGAGGAAAAGTATGAAAGTTTGAGTACATCGACCTTACATACATCTGTCGGTTGCATATCCCTCCTGGATGCCAGCAAGGCTCAACTTTGTTACGCAATCAACACTATTCATTAAAAACAGGCTTAATATTTGACATAAATCATCAACAAAACACAAAGAGGTCAGACCAGATTGAAACAATAAACACGATAATGCAAACTACGCGCCATCGTATCACATGGAAGGTTAACCAATGGCTCAGGCTGCCATTTTTAAAGAAATATTCG
>NZ_JAYQWM010000154.1:0-4952 GCF_036662595.1 Escherichia sp. Lx600-2
AGCATTCCTGAGCTGGATCATATACTTCTGTATATTCTTCTTTTAATTGCTCCACTCCGTCAACAGTACAATATTTATACTCCTTACGAGATGGATCACTGTACAAAATCACACGTGTTCCTACCTTATCAGAATTCCAGAATTGATCTCGCATCTCGCTTAGTTCCTTCTGTATCACGGGATACCTTTCGCTGAGCAGATCAACATATATGTCCCAATCACATTCGACCATATGCCCAGCAAGCCAATCCGATTTTTGACTAATTTCTTCGCAAAACTCAATCGCTGACAACATAAATACACCAAATATCAATTAGTTAAGTGTTGTAAAAAATGTTTTTTTGGTACACGGATTTTTTGCATTGATGCTTGCCGCTAATCTTTCTACAACCAAAATGAACTAATAAGAGGCAATCAAGCATGAATAATCCATCAACCGTTAGGATACTCCGCTTACCTGCTGTTATCCAAAAAACTGGTATGGCACGAGCAACAATCTACGATTGGTTGAACCCCAAATCACCACGTTACGATGCTTCCTTCCCCAAAAAGCGAATGCTCGGAGTGAAATCTGTTGGATGGGTTGAATCAGAGATTGAAGAATGGCTATCGCAACGCAGCAAACTTATTTGAGGATGCTACATGAATTCATACTCAATTGCTGTCATCGGATTGTCGGTAGTCATCCTGCTATTTCCGCTATTAATAGCAGAATAGCCATTTCGCTGAATTATTTATTAAATTAATAGAATGAGAGGTATCTATGTCGTGTGGTCGTCCTTTCCCTGTACATGTCTTCCCGCAGATCATCAGAAATGCGGTTTATGAAGTGGAACAGCATACGCAGGCACCCCAGGCTTTGATTGCTGCATCGGTGTTGGGGGTTATTTCGCTTGCCTGCCAGAACCGGATTGATGTGTGCCGACTGAATAATCTGCGCAGCCCAGTATCACTTTTTTTACTGACACTGGCGGATTCTGGTGAACGCAAAAGCACGGTGGACAAACTGCTAATGAAGCCATTGTATCAACTGGAAGAAGCATGCTTTGAAAAATATACCCAAGATTTAATTATCTGGCGGAATGAGGAAACGACTTTTAACATTGAAAAGAAAGCCCTGATATCAAAACTGAAATCAGATATTCGCCGTAACAAAGATCACTCCACAACGAATGAACGGCTGAAAACGCTGCTGTCGGCGAACCCGAAAGCACCGGTCAGGTTCAGGCAGATATTCAATGATGCCACACCAGCGGCGATAAAAGACTATCTCAGTGGTTGTTGGCGGTCCATCGGGCTTATGTCTGATGAAGCTGGTACCATTTTTAACGGCTATGCGCTGAATGAACTGCCTTTCATCAATAAAATGTGGGATGGCGCAATGTTTACTGTGGAAAGAAAAAGCGAGCCAGATAAATTAATCAAAGACGCCAGAATGACACTGTCGTTGATGGTTCAGCCTGATGTGTTCAAAAAAGGGTATCTGGAGCGTAAAGGCGATACAGCGAAAGGGATCGGATTCTTCGCGCGGTGTTTGATGTGTCAGCCTAGTTCAACACAGGGTTACAGACAAATTACCAGCCCGGTTATATCAAGCGAGCATCTACCGGTATTTCATAAACGATTGATGGAGATCGTTAACGAGAGCATTGTCAGAAATGATGAAAATGCGCGTCAGTGCCTACGTTTCTCTGCAGAAGCCGAAAAGAACTGGATCGAATTTTATAACAAGGTCGAGTCAGAAATGGGGTTGATTGGCTTCCTGTCTGGCTTTAAGGATTACGCCTCTAAAATGGCGGAAAATATGGCAAGGATTGCCGCTCTGCTGCATAAATTTAATGGTGATGAAGGGGATATACCCCTCAGTGCCGTAGAAGCCGCAGTAGAGATAAGCGCCTGGTATGTGGATGAGTATGTGAGAATTTTCTCTAAACCCCAGACGTTGCTGTTGGTTAGTTCAGAAGCAGATGAACTTTATTCGTGGATAAAAGATTATTGCTACCGGTGTGTGGTGCCATATATCAGGAAGACAACCATCTTGCAATATGGTCCGAACCGGTTCAGGAATCGGAGCAAAGCGAATGAGCTTCTCAGTACACTTTATTCGCAAAAGAAAATACGGGCGGAGAAGATAGGGAAAACCATTTTCATACAACCTGTTGATATTCTTATATAACGAACAGAACAAAGATAGGACGCAATAATTGTTTTATTAACCTATCTTCATTACAACTAATTAAAGAGTAACTTTCAATCAGTCATCGTAGGCTGTGGCTACTATTTTTCTAAAATTCAGTGTCGGATAGTTATTATATTGCAATTAACCATGCCTGTATATATATCACTAGTAGGCCATAGCCAGTAATGCGATGACTGTTATCCATCGAGGGGTGAATTATTATGAATATCTACGATAGCGAGTATGGCAGTCATGTTAAATCATACAAAGAAAGGATTATCGATGTTATTACAAAATCTGTTAAAGAACACGGACGTACACTGGCAATACGGGTGGATCTGCATGACCCGGTTATGCTGGATAATGGTGATACTATTTCCTGTATCGCTAATACTGATTCAGGATCTATATCAAGATTTACCAATTCACTGAAAGCCAAACTGGCAGCAGATGAACAGCGCAAGCGTAAAGAAGGTAAACGGGTACACCCGAATACGCTCCGCTATGCGTGGGTGAGGGAATTTACCCAGAATGGTAAGCGTCATTTTCACGTATTTCTGTTTCTGAACAAGGATGCTTACTACCACTTAGGGGATTTCAATCTTGATGAAGATACGTTAAGAACTATGATCACCTCGGCATGGTGCAGCGCATTAAGTATAACTCCCGAAGAGGGACAGCACCTAGTACAGTATCCTTCTAATGGTAAATATACCCTGAATCGTGATGATATTCTTAATGATATTTATCCCGACGATTTACTGAATCGAATTGATTATCTCACCAAAGTGAAAAGCAAGAACTTTGATGACGGTTATAGATCGTTTGGGTGTAGTAATAATTAACTAGCATTAATTAGGGCCCTTATCAGAGAGATAAGGGCTGGCGAGTATTAATAGAAACCATAATGGTTATAGCACCATCATCAGCTGCTTTATCCCTCGTTCAAAGTATCAACAACTTGCTCTAACCATAGTCGGTCACCTTGACACCTTGTGAGATCATCTACTGGAATTACTATTAGCAAATGGTTAAACTCATGCGAAATACGCAGTTTGTTTCGCAACCGCCGTTTCTGTTCTTCAACACTTCCATCCACACGCCTCGAAATAAGAATTAATTTCCGTCCTTTATTTTCGACCAGTTCACGGAAAAGTCCATTAATATGGCTATCATCTTTATTAAATCCAAAACCTACAACAACAATAGCATCAGATTCAGCATAAGCATCAAAAAGACTAACGTATCGTCTTGACATAGTTACTGATGTTAAAGGCTTAAGACCGCTTTGCGTCAGCATGAATGGAACATGAATCTGACGTTGGTCTACGTTATCTGGATTTTCACAAGTAATAACCGCATTTTTATAAGGGTTATAATAGTCGTGTACACTGCCGTTCAGGTGAATAATTTGTGGTAATTCTATATTCATACCACGGAAAACCTCTGCCAGAAGGCTGTTATAATTAGCCGTACCAATGGCTGAAATTGTTAGATCACCATCAAATGTAGCTAAGTCATGATAATAGCCATGATCGGGAAGATCTTCGATAGATGGTGCCTGGGAACTAATATAATCGCGTGCGATCTTGAGGAAAATAACCATCCGAGTAAATTTAGCCCATTCTGTGGAAGGTGAGAAGAGATATCGGAAATGGTCATCTATCAATTTCTGGTAGTCGAGTACTGTAGTGAACAGATTCTCTAATACTTTTTGGGCTATAGCACAGAAAAGTGTAAGAGCTGTTGCATCCTCATCAATATTGAAATTTCTATTTTCTTCCAGCAATAGTTCCAAAGCTGTCGAACCAATGCGATTAAACTCCAGACGGAACATACCGGTAATATCATCGAAGATGGGTAAATCATCCGGTGCAGCCTCAAATAACTCTTGGTTTAGGCGTTGAACAAGAGATTGTCCGTGTGCACCGACCAATAATTGTAAAAATGATATGACGTACCTTTTTAAATCATCATTGTTATCTGATTCTCGTACTACGTCCAACATAGCAGAGTAATATTCAGACTCGAATAACCTAACATCTCTGGCTAGTAACTCGTTAAGACGAATATCATGTGTATACAGACGCTCACCAATGACATGTCCTGTTAACTCTGAAAATAAATTTTCTAATATGGCCTTATCAATTCCTAGAGTTAATAGGGCATCATCACACTCTTGATCAAAACGATTTAGACGGCGAATTATTTCTTCACGTTTATATTCGATAGATGATTCAATAATACTGGAAAACTCGTTACGTCCAAAAGCATAAATGCTTTTATCAGCATACCCCTGAGGTAGCCAATCATTGGCGTAAGGTGAGCGTGAATCCACTAATCGCAGTTGTTGGCGGAGCTCAGTTTTATACTGACTTGGATCTTGTCTAAAAAGATCAATGGCAAATTTGCCTCCACTTGGTAAACCATAACCAATTTCTGCACCAGCACCAAAAAAAAATCCTAAATTCATAGCCATCACCTACTTATTTAAGTTAACTAGTGGAACCGCTTATCAGTATATAAAAACATTCTTTATAACTCTGGCCTTTCAATTTATAAAAGGCCATTTTATATTCAATTTATCTTAGGATCTTAATAGTCATTGGCAAGCCCACTACTGAATAACGTTTCCGCATTTTCAGCTACAGCTATAGCATTTCGTACATCCTGCCGTTTCAAATCTAACACCCGTAATTGGTGATGCTGCCAACTTACTGATTTAGTGTATGATGGTGTTTTTGAGGTGCTCCAGTGGCTTCTGTTTCTATCA
>NZ_JAYQWM010000155.1:0-4723 GCF_036662595.1 Escherichia sp. Lx600-2
AAAACTTATTATGTGTGTAAAACCATTCAGATAAATCTATTTTATGCTAAATGCGTCAAAATTTTTAAATAATAAATTTGTTTTTATTTATAACAATCGGTTAGCTTAAGGTAAATAAATTGGCATTAGCGTGGATAACCTTACTCTAGCATTTCATTTTCGGTTGCCACAAAGCATCTGAAAGGAATACGTCATGAGCTTGTTCGACATTGTCATTAAGCCGTTTCAATCCCATAATCGCTACCAGCTTGCTGTACAAGGTTGCCAGACCCACTTAGACGTTGAGCACTTCACGGGACGTGAAGCCATTAGTGAAACTTATCGTTATCAGATTACCTTTACCTCCCCAAACAAAAACCTGCAAGCGCAACAATTTCTACGCCGCAGTGCTGATTTTACCTTTTCATCGCCTACCCTGCCATTGGCTATGCTGAACACATTGAATGAGCCGCAAAAACGTGTTCATGGCGTGATCACCCACTTCAAGCGGCTGTCTGGCTCCGCTGATGAAACACAATACCAAATTGTGATAGAACCGTTTGTCTCCTTATTACGCCACCAAATGCGCACTCACCGCTTCTTCTTAAATAAATCCGTGCCAGACGTCATTGACCTCATCTTACGTGAGCATGACATGAAAGGCTGGGAGTTTGAATTTCATTTGCAGCACCAATACCCCAAGCGAGAGCAAATTAACCAAATCAATGAGAGTGATTGGCAGTTTATTGAACGCCTGCTAAGTGAAGTGGGGATTTTCTATTCATTCAGTTTGCAACCGGATACCAAAACCGAAGTTATTCATTTTGGGGATAGCCAACGAGCCTATGTGTATGACCTCAAGCTACCTCTCAATAGCCCATCAGGGATGAATGACGAGGGTGTAGAAAGTGTCTGGGGGTTATCACTACGTCATCAAGTGGTTGAGCGCAGTGTCACCACCAAAGATTATAATCACCGCCAAGCGATGCAAACCTTGCAATCCATTGAAACGGATATGACTTGAGGTGAGGGAGAGGACATCCACTACGGTGATGTCTATCATTATAAACCTCGTCATCTTGAGCGCGGTGAGAAGTACCAACCAGAAACGGAAACCGCTCACTTTTGGTCACGCCTTGACCATGAGCGTTTTCTGGCTCGTCAAACTCAGCTGCACGGTAAAAGTAATTCACCGATGCTAACGCCATTATTGGTGCTCAAAATTACCGATAACCAACTGCCTTCAACATTACCGTCTGACTTTCAATCTGAAATACTGATTACTCGATTGCGATTTTCAGGTAGCCGCAGCAGTGCCTTAGTCGTGCAATTTGAAGCAACGTCGTACACCGAAGCTCTGTGCTGGCGTCCGACCTTGAAGCCTCGCCCTGTGATTGCAGGGACATTGATGGCACGCGTCACCAGTGCTAAACCTCACGATATCTACGCCCACCAGAATGAGCATGGTTTTTATTGGGTTAAATTCGATGCGGATCGTGATGAAAAATCGACGGGGTATGAAAGTATGCCTGTGCGGCTAGCGAAACCGTACGCGGGCGATACCTACGGGATGCACTTTCCGTTAATCCAAGGGACAGAAGTTGCCATTGCCTTCCATGAGGGTGACCCAGACCGACCGTACATTGCCCATGCCTTGCATGACTCGCATCGCCCCGACCACATCACCGACAAAAATAATACCCGCAATGTCATTCGTACTCCGGCAAATAATAAGCTACGCATGGAAGACAAACGCGGGGAAGAACACATCAAATTCAGCACCGAATACGGGGGGAAATCGCAACTCAATTTAGGGCATCTGGTTAATCAAGGACGTGAAAAACGCGGTGACGGCTTTGAACTGCGCACCGACAGTTGGGGCGCTATTCGAGCAGGAAAAGGGCTGTTTATCAGCACCGATTTACGCACAAAAGCCTCGTCTGAACAACTGGATATGCGCGAAGCCAAGCAGCAATTGGATGATGCGTTGAACCTTGTGAGCTCCCTACGGGAAGCCGCCGAAGTCGCGAAAGCAGAGCTGGCAGACATGAAGGCTCAACAACGCTTATTAACTGAGTCCATCAACGAATTGCAGCAGGCAGCGTTATTACTCAGTGCGCCCGCGGGTATCGCATTAACCTCCCCCAAAACCGTACAGGCTCACAGCGGTGAAAACATTACCCTGACGGCCAATAAACAGGCAGATATCTCAGTCGGTAAAAAAATCACCTTAGCCGCAGGTCAAGCCATCAGCTTATTTGCTCATACCCTAGGAATCAAAGCCTTTGCAGCAAAAGGTAAAGTGGAAATTCAAGCTCAAAGTGATGAAATGCATCTCACCTCACTCAAAGACATGACCGTCACCAGTACGGGCGGTAAAACTGTCGTCGCCGCTAAAGATGAACTGCTATTGACCTGCGGTGGTGCCTATATTCGTTTAAAAGGCGGGCAGATTGAGTACGGCAGCCCCAGCAACCAAACGGTCAAAGCGACTAACTGGGTGGTTGAAGGCCCTGCCTCGATGGATGTCACTCATCCACAATTTCCACAGTCAATGCCAAAACAAACCTTGCGTTTTCAACTGAGTTCGTCGCCGCAAAGCCCAATGAAGGCGCGCGCGTTTGAGCCGTATGAGCTGTATGCCAATGGGGCACTGATTTTAAAAGGCATGAGTGATGCACAAGGTAATGTGCAAATTGACCATGATATTCCTACGGACAGCTACCAACTGCGTTTATTGAATGGGGACCGTTACGATATCGATGTTCCTTCTGCGGAGTCGCAAGAGGAAGAACACGTCGAGCCCGTTAATGTCGGTTTTCGAACCAGTGCGCCGAGCCAAGAGCGAGAAAGCTCGCGAATAGGTCAAGCATGGGGGGAAGGGCTTTCCCAATTTATCACTGAATGGAATAAGAGAAAATAATATGTCAGGAAATCAATCTGGGGGATTCCCCGCTTCCGTGCAATTACCCATTCCGGCAACCGAGCAGAAAATACGCTTACCCGTCTCGACCTGCATGGTACTGCAAATGACGCCAAGTTGGATCCCTGAGCGCACCAAATACCCTATGAGTTTATTTGTGTATGCGCCACTTATTAATGGAAAACAGACCTTTGCAGCGGTTGCGGAGGCCATTCGTAAAGCGAAAAAAAGTATTGAGATTATTACATGGGGCTTTCAGCCCTCCATGTATTTTGAACGCTCAAGTGGAATTAGGGATGGACAATTTCCTAATATTGCGGAGCTTCTTGAGCAAAAAGCCAAAGAAGGTGTAAAGGTACGCATTCTGGTGTGGTTTGATGAGATAGCAAAGCTGGGTGAAACCAGTTTACCCGGCTGGCCTAAGCAAACGTATTTTACGCCAAGGCAAAAGGTTGAACTACCTTCAGATATGATGCAGACCATTGGGGCTAAATTAGATTATGAGTCTGATAAACAATATACCTTTGATAAAGAATGGCTTATTCGAGCTAAAAACAATCAAATTAAAAATTTATCAGTTCGTACACGTTCGATGGCGATCAACAGCCCTTCATCTCGCTTAAGTAAGGTGGCTGAATTAACCAAGCACCAATTTGGTAGCGATGATGTTGAATTCAGTTTACGTTTAGCTGCACTTGCTGTAGTGCCCACTCACCATCAAAAAGCGGTTTTGATTGATTATGAAGATCCTGAATTAGCGATTGGCTTTGTGATGGGTCATAACATGCATTCGCAGTATTGGGATGATGATAAACACTCAATTACTCAACATAAAAATATGTCATGGTTAGGGCGTGATGGCCCCACAGCATGGCAAGATACGTCGAACTGTGTGTATGGCGAAGTATTATGTGATTTAAGTGATAATTTTGTCACGGCATGGAATGAAACTGAAGGCTTTTTTACAACGGGTAATGAAGGTGCTCAACTTTTAGAACAGCGGAAGTCCCTTACACGCAGCCAATATACGCCCACCATTGAGTTCATTGATGCACTCAATGAACGCTATACCTTTTTAGCCCGAAACCCATTAATTCCAACGTCGGGTAAAATTTGCCGCACTCAACCGGAATATGACGAATACGATATTTTAAAGTCTTACGACCATGGTGTTAAGCATGCGCGTAATTATCTCTATTTTGAAAACCAATATTTCCGGTTATCGTCAATTGGGCGGGATGTGCGTAACATGGTCGAGGTGCGGAATAAATGCTTTGCAGAGGCCGCTGCAACCGACCCTAAACTGCAAGGTGAAAAGCTGCCACCGTTCTATTTGTTTGTGGTGACGAACTCCACCACGAAAGCAGAGATTGGCGACTCCAACCACGTGGGCGGTTATCAAACCTATAAAATGCTAGAGACGTTAGGCCGCCGTGACCTCATGCGTGAGCATGCAGCGTTTGATGGCACCTTTAAAAATATCATGGTTTCCACACAAGAGAGCTTACTCAAGCCCATTCAGGTTGTAGAACCCGATGATATTCAAGAAGAAGAGATTGACGGGTTTAAGAGCGTCATTTGTACCTTGGTTTCGCCCGATTCTGACCGCTGGCAATCGGTGTATGTCCACAGCAAGCTCACCTTAGTGGATGACACCTTTTTAATCCAAGGCTCTGCCAATATCAATTTACGCAGTATGGCATTTGATACTGAAATTGCCGTCGTACTGCAAGATACCGATATTTTCCCGATTATTAAGCCACTGCGGGAACATTTGTGGGGGATGCATAAGGGAACAGGAGGTATCTCTGATGATTTAAC
>NZ_JAYQWM010000156.1:0-4643 GCF_036662595.1 Escherichia sp. Lx600-2
CGCTCAACTGTTCCCCCCTGTCGCATTGTTGATATTGGGAATTGCACTCAACCGTTTGTGGTCTAACTTTCAAAAACTTATGTAATAAGGTGGTCAGATGTTTAAACGTAATAATAAGAAGTCACCTGCCAATATCAAAGAATCGCTTGATGAGAACGCTGACCGTTTCTATAAAATGTTCCGAATCCATACCACGTCAAAAGTGGTTATTTCACTGCTGGCATTAGCCGCCGCAGGGGTTTCGGCCTTTAATATTTACGATAAGTATCAGGAATCCGAAGGACGAATGGATCATATCGCCGTCGTGCGTATCTCGGGAGAAATGGGTACCGGTTCTGAGGTCGGCGATGGATCTGTGATAGCCACAGCACTGGCGAAAGCGTACAACAACCCACATGCCAAAGCCGTCATTATTGAAGCTGAGTCAGGTGGCGGCGGTCCTTCAGACGCGATTATTATTTACCGCCAGATTAATGCACTACGAAGCCACCAGCAGAAGATTGAACGGGTTTCACATGCCGAATCCACAAGCAAGCCCCGTAACACGAGTGATCACAGTGCTTCACGTTCGCAGGCCGATAGCAATGCCGAACTGTCGAAACGTAATACGCTGGACGTTCTCTCCGCCGGGAGTGGGCATTTCATTTCTGATATGGAAAACAGCTACAAGCCTATTATCGTCAGCGTCAAAGGAATTTGTGCGTCAGCATGCTACTACGCTGTGTCCCCTGCTGACGCCATTTATGCAGACAGTAGCGCTCTGACCGGTTCGATCGGTGTCCGAATGGATCACTGGAACCTGTCTCGCGTTATGGATACTGTCGGCGTTAAAAATGAGCCACTCACCGCCGGGGAGTTTAAAGATGCACTCGACCCCTATCATCCACTTTCTGATGCCACCCGCGATTTTATGCAGAAGCAAATCCTGGATGCAATGCACGAACAATTCATTGCGGACGTTGAGCAAGGCAGGGGTAAGAAATTATTAAGCCGTCCGGAGGCTGATGCTGTCGCACTGTATTCCGGCAGGGTATGGACAACGCAGCAGGCGATCCGGTACGGACTCATCGACGGTGACCTGACACCTGTCGAAGTCCGTTCACGCCTGTCCCAAATGTACTCAACCACTATCTTCAAGACGTACAACGAGCCACAACGGTCGCTTCGCTCCGCGCTCGGGATGTTAATGAGTCTGTCGACTAACGTCGAAACGCTGGCAGGAACAACCTCTCGGATACTTGATTCTGTTCAGGCCACCAGCTATCCGACGGTGAGATAAGATGGATGCAATTTTGATGGTGTGGCGAGTGATAGGAATCAGCATTATTGTCCTAGCACTCATTGTGCTTTACTGCCTGATGGGATTTGTATCGTCGGCCATTGCTGAACGCAGGACAGCCAGACAGATTGAAATATACCTGCCTGATGATGCAGAAGGGCTTCTGAGCGACTTAACGCTGCCGGTCAATGCCACCGGCACCACGCAGATTGATCACGTTCTTATCGCCTCTCATGGACTCTACGTCATCGAGCAGAAGAACTATGCAGGAAAGCTCTATGGGAAGCTGGAGGAGAGCCACTGGCGAAAATGGAAATCGTCAGGGACACTAAAGTTACAAAACCCGTTCAGGCAGAACTACGGGCACATAAGGGCCATTCAGTCCACGTTACGCGCCAGCGAGCTGGAGTGTATCAATGTTGTCATCATTAACGGCCCCTGCAAGTTTGAAGGTGAGAAGCCAGACTGGCTTTGCATGGGTATGGAGGAGTTCGTTCGGAAAGTCACTGAGAGGCGCCAGTTAAATGTATTCAAGCCTGAAGCAGTAAGTTTTATCCGTGGAGAGCTGAAGCTAAAGAGAAAGCCTCCGGGCCTTTATACTGATTTGAACCATATCCACAACGTTACCACTCGATACAAAACAACCATGCGGCTGGAGCAGCGTATTACCTATAACCTTTTGCGCTTTTCTCGGCTTATACTGAGTAAAATGTTCAGATCGGCAAAGTAAAAAAAAACCCTGCAAATGCGGGGTTTTTTATGGATTCAACTCCGGAATATTTTGCCACGCTTCCTGCATAATTCGCATGGCCTCCCCAATCGATAGAGACGGCCATAAAGCGGCGTCAGTCATTTTTACGCCAACCGGCTCACATTCGATAGGGACAAGAATTAAAACAACGCGAGTCCCTTTTATCTTATACCCGAGATTGACTACCGGCTGTCTGTAGGTAGCCAGAACTCCTGCACCGTACTCCGCAGGTTTGCTGGCCCAGCTCCGCACCAGAGCGTAAGCCTGCGGCATATAGCGATTATCCAGATCTCCCTGCGGCCGACGAAAAGGCACGATGTCATCGGAACGGTAAATAGTGGTGGTTACGTTTGCCGTTGTCATTAATCAACTCCTCGCATCCGACTTTATTGAATCTGAAAGTAAAGGGTTTCACGATCAGTTCCCAATCGTGGACACTGATAGTGTGGCTAGAATTTTTGCTCCATTTGTTGAGCTTCAAAATCTCTTGCAGCCTTCAAGAGTGACCCGCCACTGTAGTACTCCAGTTCAGAAATATCATCCTCTTTATTCAACCATTGTGGGGCGGCTTCATTGCCGGTCTTACCTGTACCCACATCGCTATTATGGCTTCGAGGCATCACTACGGCTTCCACTTCTTGATAAACGCCATTGCGTTTCACTAGGATATTAACTGTTTTCGGTTTGCTGTACTTTTCGCGGACTTTATTAACCAGATATAGAACGATAATCCAGCCCACCAGCACGTAAAGAAAAGTATTCATATGCCCTCCTTTGTATGAGTCTACTATACCAGGTTCCGTTCCAGCCCAAATAGGTTCAGTGCATGAAAAATAGGCTTTCCCGTCCGAATCTGCAAATCCACTCTGGCGTGCCTTTGCTGCCCTGCGTGAGATTTTCTTTCCGGTTGCGTATGACAGATTCCGTAAAGTTACTTTCTATCCGTCTTGATTAAAACCAGATCCTCTGACTTCACCATCCACCAGCCAGAACCACGGACGCAAAACCATTACGAAAAAATCCGTCAACTTTACCCCCTGTCGATAGCCCCCCGACAATCGGGTGCCTGCACCCTGTATCAATCACCACCGCCCCCACATCCGCCACCAGCGTCCCCACTGTCGCCCCCAACGCCAGTGTCTGAGTAGCCGGAGATTAAGAAGAAACCACTTTCGCCTGTGTTCGCTCCACTCTTACTGGACTGCGTAAACTGACGCCCTCCGCCCTGGAAACGGTAAAGTGCCTTTTTATTACGGAGACAGAGGTAAAGACAAACAGCAACATAGAGGATTAATGCAATATTGAGTAACATCACAAAACTCCTGTGCGTCATCGTTAATGGACTCGGTATTTATATTAAAGTCCCTTGTTCTTAAATTTTGTTAACACGCCCCTTTTCTCCCGACCGCAAATTATTATGGAGCGAGTCCGTCACAGACGACACCGCAGTCGTCAGCCAGACATATCCACCACGCAGGCCATGAGGTACCGAAGATTTCTTTCCGGATGCCAGATCTCTTTTTAGTTCCCAGCATCATCACCGCCCCCGGCTAAACCATCTGCATGAGGCCAGGCTTACACCACCAGCTGCGGGCCCCGGACAGCCCAATGATCCTTTTTCCGTATGCCAGCTCTGAGTGCTGAGCCCACAAAAAAGAAACCCGGTGTTACCGGGTTCTTGTGCTAATCAACTGGCCTTCAGCCCATGGCTTTGCAGGTAGCTATTGAGCGCATCATTGGCACCGGATTCATAATTCCAGTTTCGCCAGACCAGCTGGCTGTCGTGGTCGCGATGATCACGGATGACAATCTGGAAATGGCCTGCTGGCTGGAGGTTTTCGATAAAGACGTTCTGGTACCCAGCGGCGACAGTGCGTGCCTGAGCCAGTGTTACCGGTGATTCGCTGCTGAATAAATCGCTCATAAGAATTTCCTTCATAATCGCCAGGCCGGAGCCTGGCTAGGGGTGTCAGGCCGCGAGGTGTTTGGCGAGTTTAACGAAGTGGTCTTGGTTGTTGTACAAAGGCATCTGATAGGCCAGGTCCGAAATAAACATCCGGATCTGGTCAAACGTCATGCCGCAGTTGAAGCCAGTTTCGCTGACATTAGCCCGTGGAAAATCATCGCAAAATTCGTTTAACACCTTGTCATGGACAATGCCGATATTAAGGAGTCCGGCAGGACCGTTATCACGGAAAGACACAACACGGAATGCGCCATACCAGCCCGACTGGAAAAAGAAGGTAAACGCCTGGGTTGCAAGTCCGTTAAAGAGCTCGTAACGCTGGCTGGCACTCAGTGACTGGCTGTCCATGCTGTACACGCGATTGATAAAGACGCCCGGGCCGATGTTTGCGGGGATCTGCCCGTAAGCAATGCACGGCATGGCCATTTCAGATGCGTCTTTGGTATCATCAATCACTTTATATTGCGCGGCGATAATATCCGCCAACATTGAGCCGCCAAGTGCGCTAATTGCTGCGATGTCATTAACCTGAATATTTAAAGTTTTCATATTTCACCTCATTGTTTTTCTTATTATTTCATATTCAGCCTCGTGGCTAACAACCTGATGTGAAATATTTAATAAATTCATCAGTAGGACAAACACAA
>NZ_JAYQWM010000157.1:0-4573 GCF_036662595.1 Escherichia sp. Lx600-2
GTAAGCAGAGTTTTTGAAATGTAAGGCCTTTGAATAAGACAAAAGGCTGCCTCATCGCTAACTTTGCAACAGTGCCCTGGTGCTCGGTTCATTGGCGTTCATGGTGGTGTTCCTCCATTGGTTGACGAAGCCGACGAAGGCCGCCGCCGGCATCGGCCTGGCGAACAGGAAACCCTGCACCGTGTCGCAACCCGCCTGCCGCAACCACGCAAGGCAGTCGGGTGTTTCCACACCCTCGGCTACCACCTCCATTGTCGTTTTCAGAAGACGGCTGCACTGAACGTCAGAAGCCGACTGCACTATAGCAGCGGAGGGGTTGGATCCATCAGGCAACGACGGGCTGCTGCCGGCCATCAGCGGACGCAGGGAGGACTTTCCGCAACCGGCCGTTCGATGCGGCACCGATGGCCTTCGCGCAGGGGTAGTGAATCCGCCAGGATTGACTTGCGCTGCCCTACCTCTCACTAGTGAGGGGCGGCAGCGCATCAAGCGGTGAGCGCACTCCGGCACCGCCAACTTTCAGCACATGCGTGTAAATCATCGTCGTAGAGACGTCGGAATGGCCGAGCAGATCCTGCACGGTTCGAATGTCGTAACCGCTGCGGAGCAAGGCCGTCGCGAACGAGTGGCGGAGGGTGTGCGGTGTAGCGGGCTTCGTGATGCCTGCTTGTTCTACGGCACGTTTGAAGGCGCGCTGAAAGGTCTGGTCATACATGTGATGGCGACGCACGACACCGCTCCGTGGATCGGTCGAATGCGTGTGCTGCGCAAAAACCCAGAACCACGGCCAGGAATGCCCGGCGCGCGGATACTTCCGCTCAAGGGCGTCGGGAAGCGCAACGCCGCTGCGGCCCTCGGCCTGGTCCTTCAGCCACCATGCCCGTGCACGCGACAGCTGCTCGCGCAGGCTGGGTGCCAAGCTCTCGGGTAACATCAAGGCCCGATCCTTGGAGCCCTTGCCCTCCCGCACGATGATCGTGCCGTGATCGAAATCCAGATCCTTGACCCGCAGTTGCAAACCCTCACTGATCCGCATGCCCGTTCCATACAGAAGCTGGGCGAACAAACGATGCTCGCCTTCCAGAAAACCGAGGATGCGAACCACTTCATCCGGGGTCAGCACCACCGGCAAGCGCCGCGACGGCCGAGGTCTTCCGATCTCCTGAAGCCAGGGCAGATCCGTGCACAGCACCTTGCCGTAGAAGAACAGCAAGGCCGCCAATGCCTGACGATGCGTGGAGACCGAAACCTTGCGCTCGTTCGCCAGCCAGGACAGAAATGCCTCGACTTCGCTGCTGCCCAAGGTTGCCGGGTGACGCACACCGTGGAAACGGATGAAGGCACGAACCCAGTGGACATAAGCCTGTTCGGTTCGTAAGCTGTAATGCAAGTAGCGTATGCGCTCACGCAACTGGTCCAGAACCTTGACCGAACGCAGCGGTGGTAACGGCGCAGTGGCGGTTTTCATGGCTTGTTATGACTGTTTTTTTGGGGTACAGTCTATGCCTCGGGCATCCAAGCAGCAAGCGCGTTACGCCGTGGGTCGATGTTTGATGTTATGGAGCAGCAACGATGTTACGCAGCAGGGCAGTCGCCCTAAAACAAAGTTAGCCATATGAACTCGGAATCAGTACGCATTTATCTCGTTGCTGCGATGGGAGCCAATCGGGTTATTGGCAATGGTCCTAATATCCCCTGGAAAATTCCGGGGGAGCAGAAGATTTTTCGCAGACTCACTGAGGGAAAAGTCGTTGTCATGGGGCGAAAGACCTTTGAGTCTATCGGCAAGCCTCTACCGAACCGTCACACATTGGTAATCTCACGCCAAGCTAACTACCGCGCCACTGGCTGCGTAGTTGTTTCAACGCTGTCGCACGCTATCGCTTTGGCATCCGAACTCGGCAATGAACTCTACGTCGCGGGCGGAGCTGAGATATACACTCTGGCACTACCTCACGCCCACGGCGTGTTTCTATCTGAGGTACATCAAACCTTCGAGGGTGACGCCTTCTTCCCAATGCTCAACGAAACAGAATTCGAGCTTGTCTCAACCGAAACCATTCAAGCTGTAATTCCGTACACCCACTCCGTTTATGCGCGTCGAAACGGCTAACCATTCCGTCAACGGGACGCCAAAATGCTGCGCATTTTGGTTCCCTCCGCTGCGCTCCGGCTCTCGTTACGTCCAACGTTAGCACCACTGAAACCCAGCTTTATTTAGCTCATGTTTATTCAAACGGCATTTAGCTTTTCAGGCGTTATTCAGTGCCTGTTTTGCCTTTTTTCCGGGCTTCGCCTGCATGGGCTGCGCAGGTTTTCAGTCTTTTTGGCCTCTAGCCCTTGCGTAGCAAGCGCAAGCAGCTATCGTTTTTGCAGTGCTGTGCCGCCTCGGTGGCGCAGCGTTTTTTCACGGTTAGCGCCCGTCGCCAAATTCAAGTTATCCGTTTTGGCTTCTGGTTCTAACATTTCGGTCAAGCCGACCCGCATTCTGCGGTCGGCTTACCTCGCCCGTTAGACATCATGAGGGAAGCGGTGACCATCGAAATTTCGAACCAACTATCAGAGGTGCTAAGCGTCATTGAGCGCCATCTGGAATCAACGTTGCTGGCCGTGCATTTGTACGGCTCCGCAGTGGATGGCGGCCTGAAGCCATACAGCGATATTGATTTGTTGGTTACTGTGGCCGTAAAGCTTGATGAAACGACGCGGCGAGCATTGCTCAATGACCTTATGGAGGCTTCGGCTTTCCCTGGCGAGAGCGAGACGCTCCGCGCTATAGAAGTCACCCTTGTCGTGCATGACGACATCATCCCGTGGCGTTATCCGGCTAAGCGCGAGCTGCAATTTGGAGAATGGCAGCGCAATGACATTCTTGCGGGTATCTTCGAGCCAGCCATGATCGACATTGATCTAGCTATCCTGCTTACAAAAGCAAGAGAACATAGCGTTGCCTTGGTAGGTCCGGCAGCGGAGGAATTCTTTGACCCGGTTCCTGAACAGGATCTATTCGAGGCGCTGAGGGAAACCTTGAAGCTATGGAACTCGCAGCCCGACTGGGCCGGCGATGAGCGAAATGTAGTGCTTACGTTGTCCCGCATTTGGTACAGCGCAATAACCGGCAAAATCGCGCCGAAGGATGTCGCTGCCGACTGGGCAATAAAACGCCTACCTGCCCAGTATCAGCCCGTCTTACTTGAAGCTAAGCAAGCTTATCTGGGACAAAAAGAAGATCACTTGGCCTCACGCGCAGATCACTTGGAAGAATTTATTCGCTTTGTGAAAGGCGAGATCATCAAGTCAGTTGGTAAATGATGTCTAACAATTCGTTCAAGCCGACCGCGCTACGCGCGGCGGCTTAACTCCGGCGTTAGTCGGACGCCTACGGCGCTGAGGAAAAAAGAAACCAAACCATTCTTGCTGCCAAAGAGAAAAACCCCTTACGGTGGCGTACTGGGAAAGTGCGTATCTACGACGCCTTGCCGGTCTCAATGTCATGCCGTCCTCTTTCGAAGGCTGCTTGATGCAAACCTCTCAAAAATCTGGCATAAACTATCTTGACATATTCCGATTGAACACCTTCCGAATATCAGCGGCTATCAGCGGGATCTCATCTTTTTTCGTGACGTAGGAGTGGGCATTCTGCTGCAGATGAAACTGGCAGCGTTGCCACAGAATTCCAGGGAAGACAGCATCGATTGCCGCGCGCAGTCCTGAGTGGTCATCACTGGTGATCATTCGCAGGCCGTGCATCCCTCGTCGTACGAGACCCTCGAGAAAGGAACGCCAGTTTACCTCTGCCTCACTGTTCGCGACTTCGGCGTCAAGAATATGCCGATTCCCGCTGTAATCAACGCCAATAGCCACTAGAAGCGCCTGCTTGACCACATGGGAACCGACGCGAACCGATTCATAGGTCGCATCAAGTACCAAGTATTGAATCTGTCCGACAGGCTGCGCCTTCCAAGACGTAATCTCTTCATCGAGCTCCTTTGCCAGCCTGCTGACCTGGGACGAGCTGACTTCGGTGCCACAAAGAATTTCGACGATATCCGAGACCCTGCGGGTACTTACTCCTTTGACATACATTTCGGCGATGGCGAGCTTGAGAGCACGCTCACTGCGCATGCCTTTCTCGATGCAGCTGGGATAAAACTCCATCCCGCGAACTTGTGGTACTTTCAAGAGGACTTTCCCGGTCGCAAGATTGAATATTGGATTATTTGGATTTACCAACAAACACTACTATTTAGCTACGAAAACTCAAGAGAAGTACACAAAACCTTTTGGAAGTGATGGAAGTTTAAGTCCTCTTGATTATAGTGTAGGTATTGGAACAGGTTTAGAATTAGGACATTTCCAGTTTATGTTTGGCTATGATTACCCTCTTAGTAACAGTTCGAAAGATCCAGACCTAAGTCAAGTACGCCAACACAACTTCAGAGCAAGTATAGCATATTCATTTAGAAAGCTAAAAAAATAAAACAAACCTAGGGCATTGGATATTTTCAAGGCATCTGATAAAGACTTAACATCATGGGTGCGGAGATAATCTGCACCTTTTTTGTATGCATAC
>NZ_JAYQWM010000158.1:0-4400 GCF_036662595.1 Escherichia sp. Lx600-2
GCTGATAGAAACAGAAGCCACTGGAGCACCTCAAAAACACCATCATACACTAAATCAGTAAGTTGGCAGCATCACCTCGCGCTTGATACCAATACGATGGGGAATTCCATCGATGTTGAAAAAAATATTAGCAGCGTTGTGCCGACGCAAGGCGCGTTGGTTCGTGCCAATTTTGATACCCGCATAGGCGTGCGGGCGCTCATTACCGTTACCCAGGGCGGAAAACCGGTGCCGTTTGGATCACTGGTACGGGAAAACAGTACCGGAATAACCAGTATGGTGGGTGATGACGGGCAAGTTTATTTAAGTGGTGCGCCATTGTCTGGTGAATTACTGGTTCAGTGGGGAGACGGCGCGAACTCACGCTGCATTGCGCACTATGTATTGCCGAAGCAAAGCTTACAGCAAGCCGTCACAGTTATTTCGGCAGTTTGCACACATCCTGGCTCATAAAGGAAATTATCAATGAAGATAATCTGCAGATTATTATTGGCGATGGCATGTTTGTGTCTGGCAAACATATCCTGGGCTACTGTTTGTGCAAATAGTACTGGCGTAGCAGAAGATGAACACTATGATCTCTCAAATGTCTTTAATAGCACCAATAACCAGCCAGGGCAGATTGTTGTTTTACCGGAAAAATCCGGCTGGGTAGGTGTGTCAGCAATTTGTCCACCCGGCACGCTGGTGAATTATACATACCGTAGTTATGTCACTAACTTTATTGTTCAGGAAACTATCGATAATTATAAATATATGCAATTAAATGATTATCTATTAGGTGCGATGAGTCTGGTTGATAGTGTGATGGATATTCAATTTCCCCCGCAAAATTATATTCGTATGGGAACAGATCCTAACGTTTCGCAAAACCTTCCGTTCGGGGTGATGGATTCTCGTTTGATATTTCGTTTAAAGGTTATTCGGCCCTTTATTAACATGGTGGAGATCCCCAGACAGGTGATGTTTACCGTGTATGTGACATCAACGCCTTACGATCCGTTGGTTACACCTGTTTATACCATTAGTTTTGGTGGCCGGGTTGAAGTACCGCAAAACTGCGAATTAAATGCCGGGCAGATTGTTGAATTTGATTTTGGTGATATCGGCGCATCGTTATTTAGTGCGGCAGGGCCGGGTAATCGACCTGCTGGTGTCATGCCGCAAACCAAGAGCATTGCGGTCAAATGTACGAATGTTGCTGCGCAGGCTTATTTAACAATGCGTCTGGAAGCCAGTGCCGTTTCTGGTCAGGCGATGGTGTCGGACAATCAGGATTTAGGTTTTATTGTCGCCGATCAGAACGATACGCCGATCACGCCTAACGATCTCAATAGCGTTATTCCTTTCCGTCTGGATGCAGCTGCGGTAGCCAATGTCACACTTCGCGCCTGGCCTATCAGTATTACCGGTCAAAAACCGACCGAAGGGCCGTTTAGCGCGCTGGGGTATTTACGCGTCGATTATCAATGAGGTACGGAGAATGAGAAGAGTATTCTTTAGCTGTTTCTGCGGGTTAATGTGGAGTTCCAGTGGATGGGCAGCTGACCCTTTAGGAACGATTAATATCAATTTGCACGGTAACGTTGTTGATTTCTCCTGTACCGTAAACACAGCGGATATTGATAAGACGGTAGATTTAGGCAGATGGCCTACGACACAATTACTGAACGCTGGCGATACCACGGCACTCGTCCCTTTTAGCCTGCGGCTGGAGGGATGTCCTCCGGGTTCAGTTGCGATTTTATTTACGGGAACGCCGGCATCTGATGCCAACCTGCTGGCTCTGGATGATCCCGCAATGGCACAAACCGTTGCCATCGAATTACGTAATAGCGATCGCTCCCGGCTCGCACTGGGGGAGGCGAGCCCGACTGAGGAAGTAGATGCAAATGGCAATGTCACACTAAACTTTTTTGCCAATTATCGAGCGTTAGCCAGCGGTGTTCGGCCAGGTGTGGCGAAAGCGGATGCGATATTTATGATCAATTATAATTAATATTATATTAATTCGTATAATTTGGCGTAGTCGATAAGCTCTACAATTGAATGTAAACCTAGCTTGCCATAAATATTAGATTTATGCGCACTAACTGTTTTATTGCTAAGTAATAACTTATCGGCAATTTCTTTATTAGATAATCCGCTAACCAGATAACGTAATATGGTCACTTCACGATTAGATAGCACAGTGACCGTTGAACTATTCGTACTACATTTATTGCTTTTTATATAGTTAAGCGTTTCGCTGGGAAAAAACGTGTATCCGGAGAGGATCATCTGAACGGCATGAAAAATATCATTCTGATCATTGCATTTACTGACAAAACCGTTAGCACCAGCTTGTATCGCTCTGCCAGCATAAAAGCATTCTGATTTCGATGATAAAAATAACACTTTCACTGTGCTCTGGATTTGTTTGATCCTTTTCAGGAAGGTAAAACCGTCTGTTCCGGGCAAGTCTATATCCATAATGATTAAATCAACAGGACGGGTTCGGAGATAATCGATGGTTATGCGGTAATCATCCGTTTTCAGGACAATCTGCAATTCACTGTTTTTTTGCAACAGAACTTCAATAGACATTCTGATGATAGGATGAGTATCCATAATGATCACCGACGTTGGTTTCATAGTTACCAGTCTCATAGGAGCGGACAATTTTCCGTTAGGGCGGTAAATTGTACTTTGATACATGAAAATACGGGTTTTCTTGATTCAGACGCGCAGCGATGTGCATTTGTTTGCCGCTATAGCGAAATAAATCAGAAAATCAGACGCGGTCGTTCACTTGTTCAGCAACCAGATCAAAAGCCATTGACTCAGCAAGGGTTGACCGTATAATTCACGCGATTACACCGCATTGCGGTATCAACGCGCCCTTAGCTCAGTTGGATAGAGCAACGACCTTCTAAGTCGTGGGCCGCAGGTTCGAATCCTGCAGGGCGCGCCATTACAATTCAATCAGTTACGCCTTCTTTATATCCTCCATAATTCCAGAGTGGGACATATTTGGGACATTATCACCAAAAATGTCGTCTATTTTCCTCGCATGCTCTGTCAAATGATTAGGCGCAAGGTGAGCATACCTACGAACCATTTCTATGGACTCCCATCCGCCCATTTCCTGAAGCACTGATAATGGGACGCCTGACTGAATCAGCCAGCTTGCCCAGGTGTGTCTGAGGTCATGGAAACGGAAATCTTCAATTCCTGCACGACGACAAGCTGATAGCCATGATGTCTTGCTGTCGATGCGCATCTTCCTGACCGCAGGCGTTGATGTTCCATCTGCTCGCTTAGCCGCCTTGGTATGTACAAACACCCATTTGTGATGCTTGCCTATTTGATCACGCAACACTTTACAGGCGGTATCGTTCAGCGCCACACCAATGGCGCGGTTTGATTTGCTCTCTTCTGGATTCACCCAGGCAACTCGTCGCTGCATGTCGATTTGTTGCCATTCCAGATTTATGATGTTCGACTTTCTCAGACCAGTTGCCAGCGCAAACTTGACGACAGATTTCAGTGGTTCGGGGCACTCATCAATAAGGCGTTTTGCTTCCTCCTTTTCCAGCCATCTGACTCGCTTGTTTCTGACCGCTGGTATCTTGATGACAGGCGCTTTTTCCAGCCACTTCCAGTCGCGTTCTGCAGCACGGAGAATGGCCTTTATCATGGCAAGATGCTTTGCCTTTGTCTGAGTTGATACTGGCTTTGGTTCATAAACAGGCAGTTCTTTACCTTTCCTGATGGCGGCCTGAACTTTCTGTTTCCATATTTCTTTCGTCTTTCTGTTATGCATTCTGCTTACAGCAGAGTAAATCTTTGCCTCCGAGATATCTTTAAGCCTTATACCCTCAAAATGTTCAAGCCAGAACTCAATCCGGCTTTTATCTGAATCGAGAGATTTTTTATCAGCTTTTTCCTCAAGCCATCTTAGGCAGGCCTCTTCAAAAGTGACATCAGGTAAATCCCCTAGCTTTTCTACTCGCCAGAGTTCTGCTTTTCGCTTGTCGTGCAACTCCTGAGCTTGCCGCTTGTCCTTTGTGCCAAGAGATTCCTTAATTCGTTTCCCGCCCGGGAGCGAATACGAGGCATACCATATTTCATTTCTGCGGAAGAGTGACATTTTCTTTCCTCTGTTATGCCATCACCCGCGCTCACCTGGACAGTATGCAGCGGAGACTGAAGCGCCGCAATGCAGGCTTGCCGTGTTGTGAGGTAAGGAGATTTTGGCTTGGTTGGATCTTTACGTGTTGCCTGTAGGCGGCCTGTTCGTATCCAGTTGGTGGCGGTTGGTCTGGATATCTTAAGAAACTGACAGGCCTCATCGAGTGTGAGGCTGTATGATTCCATGGTTACCTCTGCTTTTTGAACGCATGTCACGTAACTTCTTA
>NZ_JAYQWM010000159.1:0-4298 GCF_036662595.1 Escherichia sp. Lx600-2
TCGTATTCAACGTGAGAAGTGTTGATGGTGATACCACGAGCTTTTTCTTCCGGCGCGTTATCGATCTGGTCGAATGCGCGAGCAGCACCGCCGTAGGTTTTAGCCAGTACGGTAGTGATTGCAGCGGTCAGCGTTGTTTTACCATGGTCAACGTGGCCGATAGTACCGACGTTAACGTGCGGTTTTGTACGTTCAAACTTTTCTTTAGACATCGATTGTCCCTCTAAGACACGGATAAATCGGTGATATCACCACATCAACCAGGCAACATGCCCGACTTGTTGAATGCAATAAACAGAAGGAAAAAACAGGGAGGAGAAAAGAAGTGGTGCTGATAGGCAGATTCGAACTGCCGACCTCACCCTTACCAAGGGTGCGCTCTACCAACTGAGCTATATCAGCACATCTTGGAGCGGGCAGCGGGAATCGAACCCGCATCATCAGCTTGGAAGGCTGAGGTAATAGCCATTATACGATGCCCGCATCCTGGAACTCGGCTACCTGATTTTCATTCTGCACTGAATATCGAGAGAAGCTCTCTTTATTCGAGCCGGTAAGCGAACTTATCGTCTCGGGCTACGCCATCGCGTGGCCGAAATTGGTGGTGGGGGAAGGATTCGAACCTTCGAAGTCTGTGACGGCAGATTTACAGTCTGCTCCCTTTGGCCGCTCGGGAACCCCACCGGACTTGATGGTGCCGACTACCGGAATCGAACTGGTGACCTACTGATTACAAGTCAGTTGCTCTACCTACTGAGCTAAGTCGGCATCAAGTAGCGCGCATTCTATGGAGACATGCGAGTTCATGCAACTAAAAAATTGCATAATTTGTTTTATTGGTCACATTTTATGCGACACGATGAAGAAACAGCCGAATGGAGGGCAGATTAGCACACTTTTTCAACATCATTGTGCTCAACAATGCGCTCCTGCTAAACCATAATTCTTTTTATCAGATGGAATATCTGTCACATTGCTTTTCAACGATAGCTTCCTGGGAGAGATTTTTTCTTATTATTCCTCCCCATCTGGTGTTACCCTCCTGCCCATTAACCCATTCAACAGAACTGTGACGCGCCATGGCAAATATCGCTTTGCCGATAGAGCTATGACCGCCAGAAACATGCTTATGAGTATAAAAGAGCAAACGTTAATGACGCCTTACCTACAGTTTGACCGCAACCAGTGGGCAGCTCTGCGTGATTCCGTACCTATGACGTTATCGGAAGATGAGATCGCCCGTCTCAAAGGTATTAATGAAGATCTCTCGTTAGAAGAAGTTGCCGAGATCTATTTACCTCTGTCACGTTTGCTGAACTTCTATATAAGCTCGAATCTGCGCCGTCAGGCAGTTCTGGAACAGTTTCTTGGTACCAACGGGCAACGCATTCCTTACATTATCAGTATTGCTGGTAGTGTCGCGGTGGGGAAAAGTACAACCGCCCGTGTATTGCAGGCACTATTAAGCCGTTGGCCGGAACATCGTCGTGTTGAACTGATCACTACAGATGGCTTCCTTCACCCTAATCAGGTTCTGAAAGAACGTGGTCTGATGAAGAAGAAAGGCTTCCCGGAATCGTATGATATGCATCGCCTGGTGAAGTTTGTTTCCGATCTCAAATCCGGCGTGCCAAACGTTACAGCCCCTGTTTACTCGCATCTTATTTATGATGTGATCCCGGATGGAGATAAAACTGTTGTTCAGCCTGATATTTTAATTCTTGAAGGGTTAAATGTCTTACAGAGCGGGATGGATTATCCACACGATCCACATCATGTATTTGTTTCTGATTTTGTCGATTTTTCGATATATGTTGATGCACCGGAAGACTTACTTCAGACATGGTATATCAACCGTTTTCTGAAATTCCGCGAAGGGGCTTTTACAGACCCGGATTCCTATTTTCATAACTACGCGAAATTAACTAAAGAAGAAGCGATTAAGACTGCCATGACGTTGTGGAAAGAGATCAACTGGCTGAACTTAAAGCAAAATATTCTACCTACTCGCGAGCGCGCCAGTTTAATCCTGACGAAAAGTGCTAATCATGCGGTAGAAGAGGTCAGACTACGCAAATAATTTGCAGGGGAGCTAATGCTCCCCTTTCTTATTTTTCTGCACTACGCAGGGATATTTCACCGCCCATCCAGGGTTTTATTATTCCATCCTGCTCAAGCAATAAAGCGCCCTGTTTGTCTATTCCGCGTGAAATGCCAAATATTTCTTTATCACCAATGATAAGTTTCACTGGGCGATTAATAAAATTATCCAGCTTTTCCCAGCGCGAAAGATAAGGTGCCAATCCTTCTTGTTCGAAGAGTTCCAGCGCCGCGCGTAATTCACGTATTAGCATGGCCGCCAACGTATTACGATCGAGATTGATCCCCTCTTCCTGCAGCGTGATCCACCCCTGATTAACGACACTCTCTTCAACACGACGCATTGCCATGTTGATCCCGGCTCCAATGACTATTTGCGCCGCATCGCCGGTTTTGCCAGTCAGCTCCACAAGAATGCCTGCCAGCTTGCGATCCTGCAGATAGAGGTCATTAGGCCATTTGACACGAACTTTATCTGCTCCCAGCTTGCGTAATACTTCCGCCATCACGATACCGATAACCAGACTTAAACCAATCGCCGCCGCCGGGCCTTGTTCCAGACGCCAGAACATCGACAAATATAAGTTTGCGCCAAAAGGCGAAAACCATTTCCGACCCCGGCGACCACGGCCAGCCTGCTGGTATTCTGCAACGCAGGCATCGCCCGATTTAAGCTCTCCGATACGATCAAGAAGGTACTGATTCGTGGAGTCAATCACTGGCAGCACAGTTACACTACCGCCATCCAGCTGACCCAATATCTGTTCAGCATTAAGTAACTGGATAGGCTCAGGCAGGCTGTATCCTTTACCCGGAACGGTAAAGACATCAACGCCCCAGTCACGCAGTGTCTGAATGTGTTTATTAATAGCCGCCCGGCTCATTCCTAACGTTTCACCCAACTGCTCACCTGAGTGAAATTCGCCATTCGCTAACAGCGCGATTAATTTCAGTGGCACGGTGTTATCCTTCATGAAATTGTCTCCACTGCGCTCACTTCACCTGATGCACCAATAAAGCGGACTTCAGGCTCAAGCCAGACATTAAATTTTTCACCCACTTTTTGTCTTACATGGTGTGCCAGTTGCACCACATCTTCGCTTTTTGCATTGTCTTCATTAATGAGAACTAACGCCTGTTGACGGTGCACCGCAGCCCCACCCATTTGCATCCCTTTTAGCTGGCACTGATCGATAAGCCAACCTGCTGCCAGTTTTACTGAACCATCCGCCTGGGGGTAATTTGGTGCTGTTGGAAATTGTGACAGTAATGCTTTAGCCGTTTCGGCAGATACAACAGGGTTTTTGAAGAAACTACCGGCATTGCCATTCACTTTTGGGTCAGGGAGTTTGGTGGTGCGCATATGACACACCGCATTAAATACTTGCTGTGGCGTTACTGTTGTAGGCTCCAGACGAGTTAAGTCACCATACGTTAGTACAGGTTGCCACTCTTTTGGCAGACGCAGACCTACGGCTACAATGGCGAAGCGGTCCTGGTATTCATGTTTAAAAATACTGTCGCGATAGCCGAAACGGCACTCTTTGGCAGTTAAGCGCACTTGCTTGCCTGTCGCCAGTTCAACACAATCAACATAAGCGCAAACTCGCTGTAATTCTACGCCATAAGCACCAATATTCTGGATAGGTGATGAGCCGACACAACCAGGAATTAATGCCAGATTTTCCAGACCAGGCATACCTTCCTGCAAAGTGTATTTTACCAGGCGATGCCAGTTTTCTCCGGCTCCTACATGTAAATACCACGCATCAGGTTCATCATGAATTTCGATACCTTTGATCCGGTTGATGATCACCGTGCCGCGATAGTCTTCCAGAAAAAGTACATTACTTCCTTCACCCAGAATAAGAACGGGTTGCCCTTCTGCGGTTGCATGCTGCCAGGCATTGAGTAGTTGTTGTTCGTCTTCGGCACATACAATGTGCTGAGCATTATGATCAATGCCAAATGTGTTCCAGGGTTTTAAGGAGTGGTTCATAGCTGCTTTCCTGATGCAAAAACGAGGCTAGTTTACCGTATCTGTGGGGGGATGGCTTGTAGTTATGACGACAGGGAGAGTTTGTAGAAACGCAAAAAGGCCCAGTCTTCCGACCGGGCCTTCTGCTTAATTTGATGCCTGGCAGTTCCCTACTCTCGCATGGGGAGACCCCACACTACCATCGGCGCTACGGCGTTTC
>NZ_JAYQWM010000160.1:0-4217 GCF_036662595.1 Escherichia sp. Lx600-2
TGGGTTCATGTGCAGCTCCATCAGCAAAAGGGGATGATAAGTTTATCACCACCGACTATTTGCAACAGTGCCGTTTCGTCAGGCTGGCAGGATTGCGCTGCTGGTGTTCATTACCGGCTGTCAGGATTTGGCCCGTGGTGTAATCCATTAACACCCATGCCCCGGCAGTAATCGCTGGAGGTTGTGGGGCGAAGCTCACGGCATCGCTCGCCCAGGCGGGCGAAAAACTCATCGTTAATAGTGAAGCGGCAATAAACAAACGGCGTTTCAACAGCATGTCCTCAGGAAAGGGAGAAATAACCGTTCTTTTTACGGAAGTTCTGTCGAACAAACATGGATAAATTGCAAGAAAATGTGACATAAGGCACATTTTCTTGCTATCAGGAAAGGGTTTCAGAGACAAATCTCGCCGGAACTACCCTTTACGCGGCGCGGTCTCTGCGTGATGACTGCGATGGCGGTGATAACCATCGATCATACTGCGAAAAATTTGCCCTGGCGTGTCACCCAGCGTGCACAGGTAAATATGCGCGCAGATGAACAGTAAGCCCACAATCGCTAACGCCATATGCAGCACCAGCATCACCGGCCCCGCCCCTACCACCTGCGGGTAGAGACATAGCAACCCGGTGATGATCAGTAGTGGAACCAGTGCGTACATGATGGCCAGGTAGGCCAGCTGTTGCAGCGGGTTAAATTTGTCCTCTGCCGTTGCGGCAAACGGGTGCGGCTCACCTTTCATAATGCCATACAGATAAAAGCGTGTTTGCAGCAGGCAGCGTGATATCAACCCGCTAAATTTCACGCGATAATGGCAGCCGTTGCCGCTGGTTGCGTTTATTAACACAAAGCCAATCCAGAAGGCCAGCAATGCGAAGCCACACCAGGTATGTACCTGCACCATTAAGGCCACCGGTCCGACAGAAAAGTGGCCAAACAGGCCGCTCAGCAGAAGCAGGATAAAGAGCAGCGCATTACCCCAGTGCCAGCGGCGGACCGCCAGCGAATAGAGGTAGTCCCGATGCTCTTCCCCGGTTGCCGTTTTGGGCGCCAGCATCCGACGTAACAGCGCGTGCGTGACCAGGCCCGCAATCATCAGCACAATAATAACGCCTGCATAAATGAGCCACAGCGGCCAGTAGTCCGGCGCATAGTTAAGCTCTGCTCCCCAGATAGAATTCATACATTACCCTCCTGATGGATCTCTTTACGCCGATAGACACTTACCGGGCCGCTACGCGTATCCTGCTGGCGATAAACCTCTTTTTGATTAATCCAGTGCTGAATTTCCGGGTCATCGCGACGACCAAATTTCAGCGCATCCGTCGGACAAACGGAAACGCAGGCTGGCGATTGTCCGACCTCCAGGCGAGTATCGGCGCAGAAGTTACATTTGTCGGCAATCCCCGTTTGTGGGTTGAGGTAGCGGACATGGAACGGGCAAGCGGCAACGCAGTAGTCACATCCAATACAGCGAGACTTATCCACTTGTACAATGCCATTTTCGTCACGAAATGAAGCACCGGTAGGACAGACGCTGACGCACGGCGCATCTTCACAATGCTGACAGGAAACGCGAACAAACTGGAAGTGGGACAGCACCTCGGGTTCATGTTCGGGGGAACGGATCTGCACTTGTAGGCGACTAAATCCCTCCGGCACGTCATTCAGTACCTTGCAGGCAACCGTACACGCCTGGCAGCCAATACAGCGTTTCTCGTCATGCAGCATGACATAAGGGTTTGTTGATTGATTCATGATGTTCTCCTTTCTCATGCCCGACGAAGCGTGACGCCAGCGGTGTGCACCACCGTACCGGAAACCGGACTGGTAACATGCGGAAGCAAATTACCGCAGTGAATACCGTGCGTCGTCGCCGCGGTTTTAGCTCCTGCCTTGGCGCCAAATCCCATATAAACGAACAGCGTATCGGGTCGTATTCCGGCAGTAACCAGCGCTTTGCCTTTTTCCTTACCGGTCGCATTTTCCAGCCAAATCTCATCGCCGTTTTTGATGCCTTTTTCACGGGCCGTTTGCGGGTGGATCCACACCGCGTTATCCCACATCAGCTCACTCAGCAGTGGTACATATTGCGTCGCGCCGTTGGTATGCACCGCAACTTTTCCCTGAATAAAATAGAGTTCATTGTCGCCTTTGAGGGCAAAATTGCGGGCGCGCGGAATACCGTAGCCAGGCAAAAGTGCTTCCAGCTCTTCAGAGTAGAGTTCAATTTTTCCAGACGGGGATTTAAAGCGCAGTTGCTCGCCATAGGTACCGTCGCCGTCAACCGCCACCGCGCCCGGATAACGCGCCACAAACTGACGCACTGCTTCAGGTTCCCGCAGCAGCAGCGGAATCCCCCACTCCCGATATCCTTTCTGACGCAGTTCAGCGGAAAGCGCATGATCGCCATTAAGCTGGTACAGCTGCCGTGTCTGCATATCCTGCCAGGGGTAGAACTGCCCAAGGCCTAACTGCACGGCCAGCTCTTTCCAGATTTGCCAGCTCGGACGCGCATCCCCAATCGGCTCTACAACCTGCTGGCGCAGGGCATAGGCCGGATTCAGGCCCGACATGTCAGAGACTTCTTCATCACGTTCAAGGTAGGTGCATTCGGGTAACAGATAATCGGCATATGCCGCGCTTTCGCTTAAATAGACATCGCAACTGACCACCAGATCGAGTTGTTCGACGGTTTTGACCAGATCAGGCCGACAGGTCACGGTTTGGAAAGGATTGTGGCGGGACATAATCCATCCCTTCACCGGATACGGCGTCTGGTTTAACACGGCATCGATGATGCTTTGCACCACGCCGCCGCCCGCCGCGATGTACTTGAATTGTGGGGCAACCAAATCGATGCGCTGCGCCGTTGGCTTGGGCAATTTGGCATCAGGTTTTGCCAGCACCGGAGCGACCTTCTCTCCGGCCAGCTTATTGTAGGTTGCCGCGGCTTTTTTCTGGTACAAGCCCCCTTCACGCTCAATATTTCCCAGCAGCGCATTGAGGGTGAAAATCATACGCCGCATATCAATTTCTTCTTGCGAAAACGTCGCGCGATGGCCAGGGCTGACGATAGCATGAGGCGCACAGGCGGCCATTTCGCGGGTGACCCGAACAATAACATCAGCAGGCACGTCAGCCTGCTTTTGCGCCCATTCCGGCGTGGTCTCTTGTACCGCTTCGGCCAGTTGGTCAAACCCTGTGGTGTAGCGTGCAACGAAGTCCGCGTCATACAGATGTTCATTAATCATGACGTGACACATGGCCATTAACACCGGCAAGTCGCCGCCCGGCTTGAGCGCATGCCATTCATCCGCCTTGCTGGAGAAAACTGACAAACGGGGATCGAAGCTGACCATTTTTGCGCCCTTTTCCTGCGCGGTCATCAGTTCATGCGTTTCGGCAACCTCAATACCTTCATAGAGATTGTGGCCAAAAGAGACCATATAACGGGTATTGGCGATATCCATAGCCAAATCGCCGCCCATCATCACTTTGGCGGCAATCGATTTTCCGGCAGGGCATGTCGACGCATGCGTAAAGGTGTTTGGCGATCCAAACGCCGTTGCCAACTGAAATAAATGACCCGAAAGCGAACCGGATTTGGAAGAGAATACGACCCCCTGAGGACCATGCTGCGCTTTTATTGCCGTCATTTTTTCGGCAATTTCTTTGTAAGCCTGTTCCCAACTAATAACCTGCCATTCTCCGCTGCCGCGAGGCCCTGTGCGTTTCATGGGTTTGACAATACGGTGCGGGTCGTTGACCAGGCTAACACCACTGCCTCCGCGCGCGCAGACACGCGTGCCTTGTTGAGGCGCATTAGGGTTCCCCTGAATAAAAACCGTCTTGTTATTAATTACCTGTGCCTGTATTGGGCAACGATAAGAACACATTTCGCACAAGCTTGGCGTCAGGGATGTTTTCCCCTTAATGCTCTCTGGAGAATTTCGCGCCAGTGCGCCAGGCGGAAAACTGCCTATCGCGCAGGCCGAGCAACCGATACCCACTCCTCGCAAAAAATTACGCCGACTAATGCTCATATAACCTCCTGTTATTAGATATATCCAATTATTATATGGTGTTTAAATTATTAATTTTTAACCTCACTCACATTTCATTAGAATATAGAGCAGCTGGCACTGTTGCAAAGTTAGCGATGAGGCAGCCTTTTGTCTTATTCAAAGGCCTTACATTTCAAAAACTCTGCTTAC
>NZ_JAYQWM010000161.1:0-4147 GCF_036662595.1 Escherichia sp. Lx600-2
ATCCGGCCTTGCAGCTCTCAGAGTCCAGTTGCTTAAACGTGAAGAGGAATTGCGCCGGAAGGAGCAGGAGGATACAGAACGTAGTCGCGCGGAGCGACGAGCGGAACAGCTCAGGAAAAATGACAATGCCGTTATGGATTCAGGGGTACTGAGCGCAGTCGTTACGGGGTATGGCGAGGCCCCCATGCCTGGTAACGGGGAAATGACCTGTTACCTTCTGCTTCACAACCGGAACGGAGAATACACGCTCTGGGGGAACGAGCTGGAGAAATACCGCACCAGAATCTTTGAGCGTGTTGATTTAATGCGTGACAGGAGTGGTTATATCTGTGACCGAAGCGAAATCGGTCAACATCCACCACTGCAACGTGTTTATTCCTCTGCGACCTTTGAGCAACTTCTGACGCAGGTTTGCCAGACATGGCCGCAATATACCCGCAATCTCCGCCAGCCGAAGACATGGCCGGAGTCTTTCTGTCTTGGAGAAGACCGCCAGCCAGCCATGCCATCACTGGCAGCAAGGAAGGTGGATTTTACGCAGGGACGTCTGCTACCGACGCTGATGCCGGTAATGAGTTCTGTCGACCGGGAAACCCGCCAGCTTCAGCTTTTGCTGGTCATGGGCGTGGATGACTCTCTGGGCGGTGTTGTCCGGCTTAATGGTACGCTGTATCCCGCGTTTGCCGTTCCCTCAGCCGATAACAGCCAGCTGGTCATCAGTGCACTGACCGATAAGGGGTTACGGTATGCAGGGTATGGTGTTGCCGTAAATCACGATGCAGACAGCCACATATCACCTGCGCCGGAACTTATGGAGTTTCATCTGAAAACCCGTGAGGCACCGCTTTTTGCTGCCGTCAACACACCAGAAAAACAGCCGGATCATCTGTTCCGCTCTCTGGGTTTCAATCGTACCTGGGATGAATGGCGGCGCGAGGAAGATGCAAGAACACACACCACCGAGAGGAGACATGATCGCGGTTGGTCACAGTGAATGTGAACAATATTTTGTTTTGTTTAACATCGTGTTATGTTCGTCGATGTTCTTCTATGTTCATCGACAGGGATGAATGCAAGAAGCACACACATAATGCAAGCATAGTTTTGTTTTTCCGCCCCCAAAAATTGGGGGTTCTTTTTTCGCTGCATTAGAGCGCTTTTGACGCAATTTTTCACTTCAATAGTACCTTCGCACTACTAACACAAAAAAAACGCAGCAGGGAGCGTTTTAGGTGCCTTAAAATCGATTTTAGATCGTCATCTTGATCTGTTTGTCTTCCTTGAAGCGAAAATGCAGGGCTACAACCGTGCGCCCCTTTTTGATCGTCTCAACCGTTACAGCCAGGTCGCTTTTTTTGTTCAGTTCGTCAACACAGGGTTTTATTAGTATTTTATTTAAGTCTCTGAATTGTTTGTATTTATTTTCAATCCCTAACATTGAACGAAAGTCATTAAGAGCAATAATTCTCTCTCCCGTACTGCGGAATTGCTGGAGGAACTCGTATATTCTTATACTGTAACTACTTGATAAACCTGATATGTTTTTTATAACAACGCGCGTGAATTGCCCCTTCAGTTGCGTCAGATAAGGCATTACCGCGTCAGAAAAGGTTATTCGAGCCTTGGCCTCACCTTTAGCGTACTGTGCCCGATACTGGATCCAGCGGAACTCCTCACGCTTCTCGTCATTCTTGAGAATGATCGACCTGTCCCATAAACGATCGATCGCTTCCTGTAACTGAACCTCGGCATTTTTCCGCCCCATGTCAGGGAATGAATCAAAATATTCCGCAGCGGTAATGGTCATTGTCTTTTGCAATTCAGCATCAGCACCAGATTTCAATCGACTGATACACAGCAACAGAAAACGTTGTTCCTGTAGGGTCAACTTGTAGCTGGCCTCAACCAAAGCATTCGACTTGTAGGCAATCAAGTCCGACATACAAAGATCCCGTTCAAATGTGGTGATGCTTTAATGTGCCCCACAAATAAGAAATGTGGAATATTTTTTTTTATATCCTCACATTTCTGTGAATAACACCTTAAATTCCTCCACCTTTACCTTAAATTCCTCCACCTAAACACCTTAAATTCCTCCACCTTTACCTTAAATTCCTCCACATATACCTCTATAACATATTGATTTTATTAATGAATTTTGACCCTAAAACAAGTATTAAAAACAAGATCTTAAAAACAAGATCTAAAAACTTAACGGCGAGCCTGTGGATAACTCGGGGCGCTGAAAACAAAAAACCAATAAAAACAATGTGTTGCAAGAAAGCAGAATTGCAAGTTCCGAATACTCCCCTTCCAACCCTGTGGAAATCCAGTATTCATGCGGGTTCAGCGCATATCACCTACCGAAAAACCGTGCGTATGTGCTCAACCTGGCGACGGATTCACTTCCGCTTCCTCGCCCACTCGCTCGCTAACGCTCGGTCGCTGGGGCTGCGGCGAGCGGACGATACAATCACTGTCCTGGCAGCGCCTCCAGCTCGTTAATCAGCGGCAGTATGCGCGTCACATCAGCCTGTCGTGTCACCTCTGCCTTCAGGAACTGGAGTAACCAGGCACGCAACTGCACCTCCTCCGGCTTTCTGACCTTTGCCAGCAATGCTGCACCCACAACAACCTTCTGCGCTGTGTCCAGGCTCCGGCTCTTCGCCTTCAGGCGCTGTAATCTCGCCTCAGCATCAGCAATCTTCTGTTCGAGCGTTCTGCTCATGATGTAACTCCGTGCGCGATGAAAAATCGCATTTTAGCGCGTCACTGGTAGTTTAAAAACTGAGCTGGCATAATGCACGACAAATCACAAAGCGCACTTATACAATCTCCACTCCGTTTCGATTGTGTGCGCCCTGCGGGGCTGAAAGAAAACTACAAAAAGGCATTACGGCAGAAATGGCGATTTATCATCTCAGCATGAAAATTATCTCCAGAAGCAGCGGCTACAGCGCCGTAGCTTCCGCTGCCTATCGTTCCGGTTCACTGATGCTTGATGAGCGTACCGGACTGACTCACGACTACACCCGCAAAAGCGGTGTGGCTGAAGCTGTGATTCTGACCCCCGCGACAGCCCCTGCCTGGTGTACGAACCGTGCCGAACTCTGGAATGCCGTTGAGAAGGCCGAATGCCGGAAGAACTCACAACTTGCGCGGGAAATTGAACTCGCTATCCCCCGTGAACTGCCGCAGGATGCCGCACGGGAAACCGTTCTCGCCTTTGTCAGAGAAAACTTTGTCAGTCAGGGCATGATTGCTGATGTGGCGTTCCATCACATGGATAAAACAAATCCCCATGCGCACATCATGCTGACCACGAGGGCTGTCGGACCTGCTGGGTTCGGCGGAAAGGTCAGGGACTGGAACGACCGGACACATGCCGAGACGTGGCGTGCATCATGGGCTGACCATGCAAACAGAGCACTGGCGAACGCCGGTTATCAGGAAGAGATAGACCATCGTTCATACGAGCGACAGGGGCTTGAGAAAACGCCTGGTATTCACCTCGGAAAGTCTGCCTGTGCGATGGAAACACGCGGTATCGAAACAGAACGCGGCGAACAGAATCGTCTGATTAACAGGCTTAACCTGGAAATACAGATTTCCCGCACTGAACTCAGGAACAGCGGGCTGACAGAGCCTGCCCGCCGTGTGGCTGACCTTCTGAATATCGTGCTTCCTGACAACGCAACTTCGTACACACTACGTGACATCATCGAAGCGTTGCCGAAGGACAGTAATGCGGCATGGAAACTCACCAGTAATGCCATGTCGATGATGGCAGATATGCAGGCGACGCGCAGACGCTGGGAAGAGCTGAACACCGAACGAAAGGAAGCGATGAGCCATGCTGCCAGCCTGAAAAAATCATCGCCGTTTTCGTCCGGTTTTTCCCGTATTCCCCTGATGCAATGGGCGGCACCGGAATACCGTAGCGAACAGGGAAAAATCCAGTCGCTGAGCCAGCAAATGGAAAAATTGCGACAGCATTACCGGAAGGTGGAGAAACAGGACATTCCCGCGAGTCAGACGGCATTTGAAAAACAGTGGCAGCAGTGGGGGGCATCCGGCCTTGCAGCTCTCAGAGTCCAGTTGCTTAAACGTGAAGAGGAATTGCGCCGGAAGGAGCAGGAGGATACAG
>NZ_JAYQWM010000162.1:0-4079 GCF_036662595.1 Escherichia sp. Lx600-2
CTTCTTCATAACTTTGCGACATATATGAACCGCCTGTTGCCACTATCCAGCCTCAATAGATTCTGGATAATGGCTGGTTACCCTTTACCGAAATGACCACTCAGTGATCGCAAAGTCTACGATTTTGTTATGCCGTTTATCTATTGCTTCACAATCCCACACTGGGTTCTCGCTATCTTTAACGAAAGAAGCAATCTCAGCCTGTTGGTTAAGAATGGGGGTCTTTCTGTAAGACATTAACTTATCGGCAAATGGTTTGTTTCCGATGGACGCATTGTGCGACCCCTGATATGAGCATCAGGTTGCCAAGACAATTGAGGTATTCAGAGCTAAAGTCCTCGGAATATTCACCCTGCTCATTGAGTTCATATCCTGTTTCGAGAGGACTTCCATCAGTAGGCGTGCGCGGTGCTATATGTTCAATTTGTTGGTTGTGTAGTGGTTTAATAAATTTGGCCACCTGAACAGAGGTGATATGCTCACCTCAGAACAACACAGGTGCCTTAATGAAAAAACGAAATTTCAGTGCAGAATTCAGACGTGAATCAGCCCAGCTGGTTGTGGATCAGAACTATACAGTTGCAGATGCCGCGAAAGCCATGAATGTCGGGCTTTCCACCTTGACGCGGTGGGTAAAGCAATTACGGGACGAACGGGCAGGCAAAACACCGAAAGCATCCCCTATCACGCCGGAACAAATTGAGATACGTAAGCTGAAGAAAAAAATTCAACGTATTGAAATGGAAAACGAAATATTAAAAAAGGCTACTGTAGATTCAATTGGTCAACGCAACAGTTATGTGAAAACATGGAGTTGCGGAGGTTTTTTGAATGAGACGAACATTTACAGCAGAGGAAAAAGCCTCTGTTTTTGAACTATGGAAGAACGGAACAGGCTTCAGTGAAATAGCGAATATCCTGGGTTCAAAACCCGGAACGATCTTCACTATGTTAAGGGATACTGGCGGCATAAAACCCCATGAGCGTAAGCGGGCTGTAGCTCACCTGACACTGTCTGAGCGCGAGGAGATACGAGCTGGTTTGTCAGCCAAAATGAGCATTCGTGCGATAGCTACTGCGCTGAATCGTAGTCCTTCGACGATCTCACGTGAAGTTCAGCGTAATCGGGGCAGACGCTATTACAAAGCTGTTGATGCTAATAACCGAGCCAACAGAATGGCGAAAAGGCCAAAACCGTGCTTACTGGATCAAAATTCACCATTGCGAAAGCTTGTTCTGGAAAAGCTGGAGATGAAATGGTCTCCAGAGCAAATATCAGGATGGTTAAGGCGAACAAAACCACGTCAAAAAACGCTGCGAATATCACCTGAGACAATTTATAAAACGCTGTACTTTCGTAGCCGTGAAGCGCTACACCACCTGAATATACAGCATCTGCGACGGTCGCATAGCCTTCGCCATGGCAGGCGTCATACCCGCAAAGGCGAAAGAGGTACGATTAACATAGTGAACGGAACACCAATTCACGAACGTTCCCGAAATATCGATAACAGACGCTCTCTGGGGCATTGGGAGGGCGATTTAGTCTCAGGTACAAAAAACTCTCATATAGCCACACTTGTAGACCGAAAATCACGTTATACGATCATCCTTAGACTCAGGGGCAAAGATTCTGTCTCAGTAAATCAGGCTCTTACCGATAAATTCCTGAGTTTACCGTCAGAACTCAGAAAATCACTGACATGGGACAGAGGAATGGAACTGGCCAGACATCTAGAATTTACTGTCAGCACCGGCGTTAAAGTTTACTTCTGCGATCCTCAGAGTCCTTGGCAGCGGGGAACAAATGAGAACACAAATGGGCTAATTCGGCAGTACTTTCCTAAAAAGACATGTCTTGCCCAATATACTCAACATGAACTAGATCTGGTTGCTGCTCAGCTAAACAACAGACCGAGAAAGACACTGAAGTTCAAAACACCGAAAGAGATAATTGAAAGGGGTGTTGCATTGACAGTGACCTGCCCCCAGAGTTAGATACAACCGTCAGTTAGTAAGGTCGGTTTGTTTACCTTCACATTTTCCATTTCGCCACCGTGCTGCAAACTCTGATGGCGTCTGATAATTCAGTGCTGAATGTGGACGACACTCGTTATAATCCTGCCGCCAGTCATTAATGATTTTCCTTGCGTGAACGATATCGCTGAACCAGTGCTCATTCAGGCATTCATCGCGAAATCGTCCGTTAAAGCTCTCAATAAATCCGTTCTGCGTTGGCTTGCCCGGCTGGATTAAGCGCAACTCAACACCATGCTCAAAGGCCCATTGATCCAGTGCACGGCAAGTGAACTCCGGCCCCTGGTCAGTTCTTATCGTCGCCGGATAGCCTCGAAACAGTGCAATGCTGTCCAGAATACGCGTGACCTGAACGCCTGAAATCCCAAAGGCAACAGTGACCGTCAGGCATTCCTTTGTGAAATCATCGACGCAGGTAAGACACTTGATCCTGCGACCGGTGGAAAGTGCGTCCATGACGAAATCCATCGACCAGGTCAGATTGGGCGCCGCCGGACGGAGCAGCGGCAGACGTTCTGTTGCCAGCCCTTTACGACGTCTTCTGCGTTTTACGCCCAGGCCACTGAGGTGATAAAGCCGGTACACGCGCTTATGATTAACATGAAGCCCTTCACGGCGCAGCAACTGCCAAATACGACGGTAGCCAAAACGCCTGCGCTCCAGTACCAGCTCAGTGATGCGCCCTGATAAATGCGCATCAGCAGCCGGACGGTGAGCCTCATAGCGGCAGGTCGACAGGGATAAACCTGTAAGCCTGCAGGCACGACGTTGCGACAGACCGGTCGCATCACACATCAGCATCACGGCTTCCCGCTTCTGGTCTGTCGTCAGTACTTTCGCCCAAGAGCCACCTGAAGCGCCTCTTTATCCAGCATGGCTTCGGCAAGCAGCTTCTTGAGTCTGGCGTTCTCTTCCTCAAGCGACTTCAGGCGCTTAACTTCAGGCACCTCCATACCGCCATACTTCTTACGCCAGGTGTAAAACGTGGCATCGGAAATGGCATGCTTGCGGCAGAGTTCACGGGCGGGTACCCCAGCTTCGGCTTCGCGGAGAATACTGATGATCTGTTCGTCGGAAAAACGCTTCTTCATGGGGATGTCCTCATGTGGCTTATGAAGACATTACTAACATCGGGGTGTACTAATCAACGGGGAGCAGGTCAACAGATTGAATCTACAGTGGCGTACTTCGCAAAGCTGTCCGACTGAGGTACGCCTTTATCCGTGACAACACCTGTTGCTGGCCTGTTCGCCTGCTCTGTCGGGTGCTGGATGTTCATCCCAGTGGTTTTTACGCCTGGCTTCAGCAGCCGCATTCTCAACGCCATCAGGCAGACCTGAGACTGACAGGACAGATTAAACAGTTCTGGCTGGAATCGGGATGCGTCTATGGTTATCGCAAAATCCATTTAGATCTGCGGGACAGCGGGCAACAGTGCGGAGTGAACAGAGTCTGGCGACTGATGAAACGTATCGGGATAAAGGCTCAGGTCGGATACCGGAGCCCGCGGGCTCGTAAAGGCAAGGCCAGTATCGTGTCGCCCAACAGGCTTCAGCGACAGTTCAATCCGGATGCTCCGGATGAGCGTTGGGTAACGGACATAACCTACATAAGGACCCACGAAGGCTGGCTGTATCTTGCCGTGGTTGTTGATCTGTTCTCACGCAAAATTATCGGCTGGTCCATGCAATCCCGGATGACAAAAGACATTGTCCTGAACGCACAGCTGATGGCTGTATGGCGGCGTAATCCCCAAAAACAGGTGCTGGTTCATTCGGATCAGGGCAGTCAGTACACAAGCCATGAATGGCAGTCGTTCCTGAAATCACACGGCCTGGAGGGCAGCATGAGCCGTCGCGGTAACTGCCATGATAATGCGGTTGCAGAAAGCTTTTTCCAGTTGTTGAAACGCGAACGGATAAAGAAAAAGATCTACGGAATGCGGGAAGAAGCCCGCAGCGATATTTTTCAGGCAATACGCACGCTTTCAGGCATACCTGCTTTCGTCATTTTGTTCAGCGCTCGTACCAGGGCCATAGCCT
>NZ_JAYQWM010000163.1:0-3985 GCF_036662595.1 Escherichia sp. Lx600-2
TTCTTAGTGATGCTTTTTCGCTGGTAACAGTTGGAAGAAAAAATTCAGATATTCATTTTGATCTGGAAACTGGTGAATTTAATGATTTACTGGATCAAGTAAACAATGATGACACCATCATTTTTCTTTCAGCAGTCTCTGCGCCTGATCAATGTGAGAAAAACTATGACGTTGCGCATAAGATTAATGTGAAAAATACAATTACTTTGATATCTGAATTACTTAAAAAAAATGCGCGAGTGATTTTCTCATCAAGTGATGTTGTATTTGGTGGTACATCTGATGTGTGCACTGAAATGTCAGAACGAAAACCATTTGGCAAATATGGTCAAATGAAATGTGAAGTTGAAGAACATTTTTCAAATAACCCTGGGTTCTTCGTAATACGATTTTCGTACATTTTAGGGAAAGGTGATAAATTCTCTGAAATGGTAAAAGAGCACAGTTTGAATAGTAAATTATTAGATGTATTTGATGGTTTTGAGCGCAGTGTTGTTTCAATTAATGATGTATTGTTAGGCATCAAAAATATTATATTGAATTGGAGCCAAATTGATACTCGCATCGTTAATTTCTCCGGCCCGGATCTTGTCAGTCGACAACAGATTGTTTTGGCGCTAGCGCAGGAAAAATTTCCAGAACTGCAGTATCAATTTACAGATGCGCCAGAATCATTTTGGCTGGGTAGGCCAAAAAAAATTAATACCAAAAGTCGTTTTCTCGAATCTATTCTTGATAGATCATGTGAATCATATTTAAACGTTATTAAGGGGTAAGCATATATGAATAATGTATTAATTACAGGATTCACTGGACAAGTTGGTTCTCAATTAGCAGATTATATTTTAGAGAATACAACCGACACAGTAATTGGAATGATGCGTTGGCAAGAGCCAATGGATAATATCTATCATTTAACAGACCGGATTAATAAAAAGGATAGAGTATTCATCCAATACGCAGACCTTAATGACTATACTTCCATGTATAACTTAATTGAAGCGAAGCGTCCAAAATTCATTTTCCACCTTGCTGCGCAGTCATTTCCCCGCACCTCATTCGATATTCCGATCGAGACCTTGCAGACCAATATTATTGGTACTGCCAATCTGTTGGAATGCATTAAAAAACTAAAACAACAAGATGGTTATGATCCTGTTGTTCATGTTTGTTCTTCTAGTGAAGTTTATGGTAGAGCAAAAGTAGGTGAAGCTTTAAACGAAGATACGCAGTTCCATGGCGCTAGCCCTTACAGCATTAGTAAAATTGGTACCGATTATTTAGGGCGTTTTTATGGCGAGGCATATGGGTTGCGTACATTTATCACTCGCATGGGCACACATACAGGCCCACGCCGTAGTGATGTATTTTTCGAAAGTACTGTTGCCAAGCAGATTGCCTTGATCGAAGCTGGACATCAGGAACCAAAATTAAAAGTTGGCAATTTAGCAAGCGTACGTACTTTCCAAGATGCTAGAGACGCTGTGCGTGCATACTATTTATTAGCTCTGGAGAGCGAAAAAGGGAATGTTCCTTTCGGCGAAGCATTTAATATTGCAGGTGAAGAAGCATTCAAACTTCCTGAGGTTATAGACCTTTTACTGAGCTTTAGCACTCGTGACGATATTGAAGTTGTTACAGATACAGATCGCCTGCGTCCAATTGATGCCGATTACCAAATGTTTGATAATACTAAAATCAGGAATTTCATTGACTGGAAACCAGAAATAAAAGCGACAGATATGTTTCGTGATTTACTCCAGCACTGGAGAAAAGAAATCGCATCTGGCCGCATTCCTCTGAATCGTTAATAGGGATTCTTTTGTTATGAAAGTTAGAAGCAAAGCGCCTCTACGTTTAGGCATTGCAGGAGGTGGGACAGATGTTTCACCTTATAGCGATACATTCGGTGGGTGTGTACTGAATGCGACCATCAATATGTATGCGTATGCTTACATTGATGATGAGCTTGAAGGTAGTAAAGTTATTTTTGAGGCAACCGACCTTAATATCAGAGAAGAGATTGATCTTACCAATGGTGTAACGATTGAAGGGAAGCTAAAACTGCATCGAGCAGTTTACCTTCGAGTCATGAATGATTATTTTGACGGCGAATTAAAACCGGTTCGTATCATTACTCATTCTGACGCTCCTGCAGGTAGCGGTTTGGGGTCATCATCGACGGTTGTTGTTTCAATGCTTGAAGGACTACGGCAAATGTATTCTCTGCCTCTTGGAGAATATGATCTGGCCCAGTTAGCATTCAAGATTGAGCGAGTAGACTGTGGTTTATCAGGTGGTAAACAAGATCAGTATGCTGCAACATTTGGTGGTTTTAATTTCATGGAGTTTTATGAAGGTAATCGCGTTATTGTTAACCCACTTAGAATTCGTAGATATATAATAAATGAGTTAGAGTCATCCCTGATTCTTTATTTTACAGGGGCTTCGAGAGACTCTGCGAAAATTATTGATGACCAGATTAGATCTTTAGAGAGTGACAAAGAGTCTAAACTGATGGCTATGCATAAAGTTAAAGAATCAGCATATCAGATTAAAGAACACTTACTCAAATCTGATATCGATGCTATGGCCGCGACATTCCTGGATGCATGGGAAAGTAAGAAAAACACCTCATCGTCAATCAGTAATCCGATGATTGAGAAAATCGAGAAGGAAGTGTTTAGTATCGGTGTTAAGTCAATGAAAGTTTCAGGTGCCGGTGGCGGTGGTTTTATGATGCTATTCGTTGAACCGGAGCGAAAACAGTTGATCGAACGTAAACTACAAGAGTTTGGTGGCGAAGTCTATAAATTCCAATTTGTCGAGGATGGAGCATATTCATGGACAATGTAAATTATATTAAAGCATATCTTGATGACAGCATTGCAGTAAAAAAATTGCTTCAGGAATCTGACAGTGTATTGAGCCAAATCTCTTTAGTTGCAGATTTGATTATCAATGCATATAAAAACGGGAATAAAGTAATTCTTGCCGGGAATGGTGGTAGTGCTGCTGATTCTCAGCATATCGCGGCTGAGTTCGTCAGTCGCTTCTTTTTCGATAGACCAGGATTACCAGCCATTGCTATCACCACTGATACCTCGATGCTAACGGCTATCGGCAATGACTACGGATTTGATAAACTATTTGCAAGACAACTGCAAGCTCAAAGCAAGCCAGGTGATGTTTTCATTGGCATCAGTACTTCAGGTAACTCCGTTAATATCATTAACGCGATGGAACTGGCAAAAGAACTGGGTGTGACAAGCGTGGCGCTATGTGGTGAAGCAGGTAAGCTTAAAGATTTGGTAGACTATTCAATTAATGTACCTTCTAAAATTACACCATACATTCAAGAATGCCATATTTGCATTGGTCATATGATCTGCGCAATTGTTGAACGTGCCATTTTCAAACCAGAAGATAAATAATTATGTATGATGTAGTTATTTTGGCAGGAGGGCTAGGTACTCGTCTGAAGAGTGTTAGTGGCGAGCTTCCTAAGCCAATGGTAGATATTTCAGGGCAACCATTTCTTTATCGTCTAATGACGTATCTTGAAAAACAAGGAGCTACCAGAATTATACTATCATTATCCTACAAAGCTGACTATATCATCGACAGGGTTGTCCATGACAACCCTGTTGGTTGTGAGGTTGACTTTGTTGTCGAAAAAGAACCTCTAGGAACTGGTGGCGCAATTAAATATGCCAGTTCTAAAGTCAGAACGGATAAATTCATTGTTCTTAATGGTGATACGTACTGCGAGCTTAATTATAGTGACTTCATAGAAGCTTCGAAGGGAACAGATCTTCTAATATCTGGTGTCGAAGTTAATGATGTCGCTCGTTATGGTAGTTTAGATTTAGATGAGAAATCTAATGTTAATGCTATGGTAGAAAAGGGAAGAACTGGCCCTGGAATTATTAACAGTGGAATTTATATTGTCTCAAAGGAAATTATGAGCAAGTTTGCTGGGAAT
>NZ_JAYQWM010000164.1:0-3961 GCF_036662595.1 Escherichia sp. Lx600-2
TGCCGAGCTTGCGCAGCATCAGCGAGGCGGTGACGGTGCCCTGCTTGATCGAGCTGGCCAGGCGCAGGATGTCGTCCCAGTGGGCACGCACGTGCTTGATGTTCAGGGTGCCGCCGATCAGCGGGCGCAACGTCCGGGTTGTAAGCCGGAACCGCCGAAATTTCCGTCAACTCCTCTAAACCCCTGCCACAAGGGCATCTAGGTCAATCACCTTGCGGTCACTCTGAAAGATTTAATTCTTTACCAATCCCAACCCCTGCAACGAAGTCGGGATCGTGAGAGACCAATAACAGAGTGCCTGGGTAGTCCGCCAGGACCTGAGTGAGCAACTGACGCGAGGGGTGATCCAGATGGTTGTCCGGTTCATCGAGCAGCAGCAGGTCGGGCAGTTGCGCCAGTACCATCAGCAGACCCAGTTTTAACCGCTCACCCCCACTCAGACCATGACAAGGCGTCAGGGCGCGATCGCCGCGCAGGGCTATGCCCGCCAGCCGTGTTCTCGCATCACTCTCGGCCAGTGTCGGAGCCACTGTCAACAGGTTGGCAAGCGGGCTGAGATCCCGCGCAATCAGACTGAGCCCCTGATCGAGGCAAGCCATCTTGCCATTGATGCGAAAGCTGCCCGTCTCGGGCTCCAGCTCCCCGCGCAACATCCGCAGCAGACTCGATTTGCCGCAGCCATTGCGACCGCCGATCAAACAGCGCTCACCCCGTTGCAGCACCAGATCAACCCGCTGGCCATGCCAGCGCACGTGACGCGCAGCCGTAATCACCAGCGGCTGGGCAGCCCCCTTGCGCTCGATCTCCTCCGGCCACTGCATGATGAGCGGCTGCACCGCCGCCAGCGCGGCTGCCGCCTCGGTGCGGGCCTCCACTTGCGCACTGTGGCCCCGCTCATGGCGGTCCAGCACTTTGCCAAGGGATTTGCCTGCCTGTTCCGCCTTGAAATCAAGCAGGATCTTGGCTTGGGAGCCGCGCTCACGCCGCCCTTGACTGGCTCGTCTGGCCGCCTGTTCACGCACTTTTTGCACGCTGCGCGCCGCCGCCTTTTCATTTCGCACCGCTTGCGCCAAACTGGTTCTGCGGGCAGCCTGTACCTCGGCTTGCTGCGCCAGAAACTCGTCAAACGAGAGGCGGGCACTCTGCAACCCCTGCTCGCTCAGCTCCAGAATCTGACTGGTTTGATTGAGAAGGCGCCGGTCGTGGCTCACCAGCAGGTAACCTCCGCGATGTCTGGCCAGTTGCTGGCTTAGCCAGTCGATGCCAGAGGCATCGAGGTGGTTGTCTGGCTCATCAAGCAACAGAAAGTGATCCGGATTGACGAATAGGGCAAGCAGACGCAAACGGCCAAGTTGGCCACCGCTTAACCGGTCGAGCGGTTGGTAAGCATCCAGCGCCAGACCGGCTTCTGCCAACAGGGCTGCAAGATCACTGCGCAAAGACCAGCGCTCCGCCAACAACTCGAAATCCCGCTCGTCCGTGCTGCCCTGCTCGATCCGCTCAAGGGCGCGCAGCCGCTCGCCCCAACCGATAAAGTCAGCTACGCAGCACTCCCCTTCTGGCACAAACTGGGACAACCAGCCGATGGGCCGGTGCCACTCGATCTTGCCCGCAACCGGACGGCGCTGGCCCGCCAGCAGTTCGAGCAGCAGGCTCTTGCCGATGCCGTTGCGGCCAATCAGGGTAGCGCCTGCAGTGGGCAGGGAAAAGGTAAGGGGCTGCGAACATGCACCAAAGGGCAACTGCAACTGTTTGATATGACATGCGATATGGGTCATCTGAACTCCTTTGGGCCGATGCCGAAGCAGCAGGCCAAGAGCCATAGCCAAATGACAGGGACACGAGTCCACAGATTGGAAAAAAAACAGAGGAGTCAGCATCAACCTGTCACGGTAAGACGCACCCGTTCTCCCGGGCGGGAGAGGAATTAAAAGCGGGGTGCGGACAGGTTAAATGCGCATCGGCGAAATACTCTTTACTGATGAAAGTAAAATCATACTTCAGATAGTAAAAAATGCCAAATGTTCCGGTATCACTCACTTGCATGTTGTATCAATAAGTCAAGTGTCAGTCTGGGCTATACCCTATCCTGATGTCAGATCGTTCGGTTAAAAGTGTCAGAATAAAACCATTAAATTAATTTATTGACACATATAAAGCAAGGTTATAGATTTCTTCCTGACACTTTTAAGCTCAGGAGGTCTCTTGCAGGGACAACGCATCGGTTACATCCGTGTCAGTAGCTTCGATCAAAACCCAGAACGGCAACTGGAACATATCCAGGTGGACAAAGTTTTCATCGACAAAGCCTCTGGGAAAGACACTCAGCGCCCGCAGCTTGACGTCTTGCTCTCCTTTGTACGTGAAGGTGACACGGTCGTGGTACACAGCATGGATCGCCTTGCTCGCAACTTGGATGATCTGCGTCGACTTGTACAGGGACTAACCCAGCGCAGTGTCTGCATTGAATTCGTCAAGGAGCATCTGACTTTCACCGGCGAAGATTCGCCGATGGCAAACCTTATGTTGTCAGTCATGGGGGCATTCGCCGAGTTCGAGCGAGCGTTGATCCGAGAACGTCAACGCGAAGGTATTGCCTTGGCAAAACAGCGTGGAGCTTATCGGGGTCGAAAGAAATCGCTGTCTGACCCAGAGATTGCAGAAGTGCGGCGGCGAGTCATTGCTGGCGAAAAGAAGGCGACACTTGCCCGTGAATTTGGCATCAGCAGGGAGACGCTGTACCAATATTTGCGGGTATCGGAGTAACTTATGGCGATTGCTAAAAGCGAGCGACTGACCATTCTGTCGGATGCCGAGCAGGAGGCGCTGTATGGCTTGCCGGACTTTGACGATGCGCAGCGCCTGGAATACCTGGCCTTGACCGAAAATGAACTGGCGCTCGCAAGCAGCCGGCCAAGCATCCATGCTCAGGTCTATTGCATCCTGCAGATCGGTTACTTCAAAGCCAAGAACGATTTCTTCCGTTTCCACTGGCGTGACGTCGAGGATGATTGCGCTTTCGTGCTCAGCCGATATTTTCAAGGTGAGGCATTTGAGACCAAGCAGATCTCCAAATACGAGCACTACAGCCAACGAGGAAAAATTGCCGCACTATTCGGTTACCAGCCGTGGGCCTCCAGCTACCTGCCATCGCTTGAGCAACAAGCCTCGCTGATCGTGCGGCGTGATGTGACGCCCAACTTTGTGGCCGCAGAGCTGATCGTCTGGCTCAACGAACACAAGATCATTCGTCCAGGCTATACCACCCTGCAAGCGCTGGTCAGCGAAGTCTTGTCCGCTGAACGTCGACGACTGGGAGCCCTGCTTGCACAGGTGTTGGATGAACCGGCCAAGACTTCCCTGAGTCAGCTCCTGGTGCGCAACGATACGCTGTCGCAACTAGCTGCTCTCAAACAAGACGCCAAGGATTTCGGGTGGCGTCAGATGGCCCGAGAGCGTGAGAAGCGCACCCTGCTGGCACCATTACACTGGATTGCCAAAGGGCTGCTGCCCAAACTTGGGATCTCTCAACAAAACCTGTTGTATTACGCGAGTCTGGCTAACTTTTATACCGTCCATGATTTGCGCAACTTGAAGCCAGAGCAGACTCTGCTCTATCTGTTGTGCTATGCCTGGGTACGCTACCGGCAGCTCAGCGATAACCTGGTCGATGCGATGGCGTTCCACATGCATCAACTTGATCACGAAAACCGCGCGGGTGCGAGGGAGTCTTTCGCCGAAGAGCAGGTCAAACGTCATCAGGAAACGCCCCAGGTTGGTCGCTTGCTGTCCCTGTACGTGGACGACAGTGTCGCGGATCCGACGCCATTCGGCGAGGTACGCCAGCGCGCCTACAAGATCATGGCCAAAGACGTGCTGCAAAAGGCACTGTTGCAAATAGTCGGTGGTGATAAACTTATCATCCCCTTTTGCTGATGGAGCTGCACATGAACCCATTCAA
>NZ_JAYQWM010000165.1:0-3933 GCF_036662595.1 Escherichia sp. Lx600-2
AGACACTCTATTTTATGACTCCGGGTAAAATGGATTGAGTAAGTGATATAACTTACGAACATTCAAATCAATTAAACATCAGAAGAGATTTTATACTCAGGTATTTAATCTGGATCTCTGTTTATTTAAATAATGTGAAAAGAGAATTTTCACAGGAGACCTTATACAAAAAAAATAAAATACAGTTACCCGTTGCCAAAGACACTATAAGCCTGGCAAAAAAATATTACACAACATAAATGCTAATTGTTTATGCGGGCTTTGTATTGCTTTCTGTATCCTACAAATGAGTGAAATTTATGAAAAAGGCTAAAATACTTTCTAGCGTATTATTACTGTGCTTTTCGTCCCCATTAATTTCTCAGGCTGCGACACTGGACGTACGTGGTGGATATCGTAGTGGAAGCCACGCCTATGAGACTCGACTCAAAGTCAGTGAGGGATGGCAAAATGGATGGTGGGCAAGCATGGAAAGTAATACCTGGAATACCATTCATGATAATAAAAAGGAAAATGCCGCACTCAATGATGTTCAGGTTGAAGTTAATTACGCGATTAAACTTGATGATCAATGGACGGTGCGCCCGGGAATGTTAACGCATTTTAGCAGCAATGGCACACGCTACGGACCCTACGTAAAACTGTCCTGGGACGCGACAAAAGATCTTAATTTTGGCATTCGCTATCGTTACGACTGGAAAGCTTACCGACAACAAGACTTATCTGGTGATATGTCTCGTGATAACGTTCATCGTTGGGATGGATATGTCACTTACCATATTAATAGTGATTTCACCTTCGCATGGCAAACGACGCTATACAGTAAACAGAACGATTATCGCTATGCAAACCATAAGAAATGGGCGACGGAAAATGCATTTGTTCTACAATACCATATGACGCCCGATATTACGCCATACATAGAATATGACTACCTTGACCGTCAGGGTGTTTACAACGGCAGAGATAATTTATCGGAAAACAGTTATCGCATTGGTGTGTCATTTAAACTGTAGTAGACAGGAGACAGTCACAATGAATAAAACAATAACGGCGCTTACTATCATAATGGCTTCATTTGCCGCAAACGCGTCTGTATTACCGGAAACTCCTGTGCCATTTAAAAGTGGTACCGGAGCAATTGATAACGACACTGTCTACATTGGTTTAGGTAGCGCAGGTACGGCATGGTACAAGCTGGATACACAGGCCAAAGATAAAAGATGGACAGCGTTAGCTGCATTCCCTGGCGGACCGAGAGATCAAGCAACCTCTGCATTTATTGATGGCAATCTGTATGTGTTTGGCGGCATTGGCAAAAACAGCGAGGGCTTGACTCAGGTATTTAATGACGTACACAAATACAACCCCAAAACCAATAGCTGGGTTAAATTGATGTCGCACGCGCCGATGGGCATGGCGGGCCATGTGACTTTTGTACACAACGGCAAGGCTTATGTTACTGGCGGTGTTAACCAGAATATCTTCAATGGCTATTTTGAAGATCTCAACGAAGCTGGAAAAGATTCAACCGCTATAGATAAAATCAACGCCTACTATTTTGACAAAAAAGCAGAAGATTATTTCTTCAATAAGTTTCTGTTGTCTTTTGATCCCTCAACACAGCAATGGAGTTACGCTGGCGAATCTCCCTGGTACGGAACGGCTGGTGCGGCGGTTGTGAATAAAGGTGATAAAACCTGGCTTATTAATGGCGAAGCCAAACCAGGATTGCGAACGGATGCCGTATTTGAACTTGACTTCACCGGTGATAATTTAAAATGGAATAAGCTTGATCCCGTCTCATCACCAGATGGCGTCGCTGGCGGTTTTGCGGGGATAAGCAATGATTCTCTTATATTTGCTGGAGGGGCCGGATTCAAAGGTTCACGAGAAAATTACCAGAACGGTAAGAACTATGCGCATGAAGGCCTGAAAAAATCATATAGCGTTGATATTCATCTTTGGTATAACGGGAAATGGGATAAATCGGGTGAATTATCGCAAGGTCGGGCCTACGGAGTATCATTGCCCTGGAATAATAGTTTATTAATTATTGGCGGTGAAACTGCAGGCGGCAAAGCAGTGATGGATTCAGTTTTAATTTCTGTGAAGGATAATAAAGTCACAGTACAAAACTAACGCTTCAGGGCCCCGGTAAAGGGGCCCTGCTATCAATTTGTCATTTCAATTACGCGAAATTTATATGAACGCAATAATATCGCCTGATTATTACTATATTCTTACCGTTGCTGGTCAGTCTAATGCCATGGCGTATGGCGAAGGACTGCCATTACCGGACAGGGAAGATGCGCCTCATCCCAGAATTAAACAATTAGCGAGATTTGCGCATACGCATCCCGGAGGCCCGTCATGTCACTTTAACGACATTATTCCACTGACTCACTGCCCACACGATGTTCAGGATATGCAGGGTTATCACCATCCTCTGGCAACGAATCATCAAACACAGTACGGCACCGTTGGCCAGGCACTGCATATAGCACGGAAATTACTGCCCTTTATTCCTGATAATGCAGGGGTTCTCATCGTTCCGTGTTGCCGTGGCGGATCGGCTTTTACCGCGGGCAGCGAAGGAACATATTCAGAACGGCACGGAGCCAGCCATGATGCTTGTCGTTGGGGAACGGATACTCCGCTATACCAGGATTTAGTCAGCAGAACGCGAGCCGCACTGGCAAAAAATCCGCATAACAAATTCCTCGGCGTATGCTGGATGCAAGGCGAATTTGACTTAATGACCAGTGACTACGCGTCACACCCTCAACACTTTAATCATATGGTTGAAGCCTTTCGTAGGGATCTAAAACAATACCATTCTCAGCTTAATAATATTACTGACGCACCGTGGTTTTGCGGCGATACCACCTGGTACTGGAAAGAAAATTTCCCTCATGCGTATGAAGTTATTTATGGCAATTATCAAAATAATGTTTTAGCCAATATTATTTTCGTCGACTTCCAGCAACAAGGTGAAAGAGGACTGACGAACGCGCCTGATGAAGACCCGGACGATTTAAGCACGGGATATTACGGTTCAGCGTACCGGTCACCGGAGAACTGGACGACGGCACTGCGAAGCAGTCATTTCAGCACGGCAGCCCGTCGGGGGATTATTTCTGACAAGTTTGTAGAAGCAATTTTGCAGTTTTGGCGCGAAAGGTGAGCGTTCATTAATTTGATTTATTCGCATCCATCAGCGCTTTTAACTGCTCCGGCGTAAACGGTGGTTTGCGTCGGTGCAACATCGCATGGCAATTAGGGTACACAGGCAGCAAATCATTAACTGGATCCAGCTGGTAATCCTCTTTAATGGCTGACAGCGGCACCAGGTGATGCACATGGATAAAGCCTTCAGCGATATCACCATAGATCTTCACCAGATCAACACCGCATACGTTGCACTGGCATCCATGATGTTCGACCGCTTTATCTCGGGCCTTTTTATCGCGTTCATAGCGGTTTACTGTCACCTTTATCGCCGCACCTTCAAGGTATGTCTCCTGCGACGGCAACTCATCCGGGAACAGAACGTCGGCTATGGGAGCCGCAGCGGCTTTATCCAGATGAATATGAAATCCCTGCTCTATGAGTAGCTTGACACATTTAGATTTTATTCCGCCGGTGAAATCCGCAGGGGTAAATTGCGTCCCCGTCATCAATGTCGCTGCGATGCCAGCAATCGCCTTCGAGGGGTAACGTCGGCCATGATATTCAATCTCATACAACCGCGCAGGCTGGAACTGATGAGTTTCTCCCGCATCCCATAAATGGATAGCTTCGATGATATACCGCCGCGGAAGATGATCAGGGAGTTTATTCATGGAGAATGTCCTGGTAATGACTCCAACTTATTGATAGTGTTTTATGTTCAGATAATGCCCGATGACTTTGTCATGCAGCTCCACCGAT
>NZ_JAYQWM010000166.1:0-3736 GCF_036662595.1 Escherichia sp. Lx600-2
TTTTTATGATAAATACGTATTTGGTAAATAAAGTAATAAATAGAAAATATCAGTAGATAAACAAGAACAGGTAGAATAAAACCAGTAAACCAAAAAAGTGTGGTTTTATTTGGTGTGTTTTTAGGCCAAAAAATATTAGTGATGAGTAAGAAGATAGAAATGATAATAAGGATACCTTGTCCCCACCGTTTCCAATTAATCGGGGGAACATTTGGCGGCTCAGGATAGTAAGGGGGCATCCTCATGGCTTGATATCCATCATCGAAAGTGAGCTGACCAGCGTGCAACCGCATGCACAGCGATGCCCATCTAGAGCGACTGGGTTACCATTCATGGATGAACCCGATGCCCCTTCCACGATAGTTGTGCGCCCATGACGGTTGCATACCGCGCTATCTCCAACACAGGCAACGGGTTTACCAAAGGCAAGGTATTGACCTGATAGCACGCTTCCGCCATAAGGCTTTAATGTATCACCAACACGAATAACATTTTTCATTACAATTACCCTACCTTTAATAGTTTATTTGGTTCAACGGATTGACTAAGAACATCAATGATCCCTTGTGAATAGTTATAAGCAGTTTGAGTTTGTGTAATTTTAAATACGTCACTGGTATCTTGAGTTGGCTGAAATAATTCAGAGGCATTATCAATAAAAGGAATGCTTAGGCCAGTAGCAATATCAACCACCTCATATTCCAATGAAAGTAGTCCAACGGTACCACTGATGCCCCCCAGTACGCCTTTGATGTCTTTTTGTTTAACGGTATAAATGGCGCCCCCCACAAGGGTGGCAACACCAATCAGTTGCCCTGCGAATGCAATAGGGGAAAGGAATTTATTGGTTTCATTACCCGCATAAATCATTCGATAGCGGAAATATCCCGCCCAAGGCTCACGGGTGCCTAATTCAAAATGCATAAACCAAGCCCGAGAATCGTGGATTTGGTCATCAAATAGCGCACTCACAAGGGACATATCCGTGTGCTGGTTGACGGGGAAACCGCGGCCGTTATCATAGATTTTATCCCCTGACGCTTTCATGCGCTCATATTCAAGGCGTTCGTCATCGGAATTGAGTAAATACATGGTGTATTTAAATAAGGTATCAACAGGGAAGTCAAACATGCTGGTATGTTGGCGAATTTTCCCGTCATAGTCGTGCCTAAATTCGGTCGCGGCCTCTGCAATTTGGGTTTTATCCCGTTTGCTTTCAAAAAGCGGCGAGCCGGCTAAGTTATCAAACCCAAAATCCACCGGTTCTAACCGTTTTTCGTTTGTCTCTGGGTCAGTGACTTCGTGAGTAATAATATTGCCTCTGTCATCGGTAACCGGGGCCGGCTGCCCCTCTTTGCCCATGGCTTTGGCTTTTTTTTGCAAATCATTTTTTGCTTTTTGTGTTTGCGCACTTTTGGCTTTTTCGTCTTTAATATTCTTACCGTCGCCCGTACCGTCTTTTGGCCACTCTTCGGCGTGTTGGTAAAAAGGTAGGCTGCGGTAGCGCGCTTTGGCATACCGGTCGATACGCCATGCGGTCATCCATGCCATTTGCTGTTCGATGATCTCCTCCAAAGGGTGACCAAGGCTGACGGGTTGGTACTCAATGGCGGCTTCCCCTGTGTTGCTTTGCCCTAGGGTAAGGGCACGCCAAGCATTAAAGCGTGCGATTAAAATTGGGTTGATTTTGAATAATTGAGCTACTTTGGGCTCCATTGGGGGAACCAGCGGGGTGTTATCGGTATTCAGGGGCGCATCTTCGGTCACAGTGGTGCACAGGGGGGCGCCCACCTTAAAGGCCTCAGAATAGAGGTCATGGAGGACAATTTGCGATAATAGGTGATCAGCCCTTTCGCGGGCTTTTCCTTGGTCATTAAGGGGGTAGCCCCCACCCACATCAGAGTGCATTCCTGGGTAAACCATTTCATGGGTATGAGGGGGGTAGGCGCGGTGCCCTTTGCTAAAACCGTCTTTAATTGCTGGGCGGCGCACGGTGTCCAGTGGGAAACACAACCGCTGTTCGTGGGCCGCCACAAAATGGCGGCAACACCGCACAAACTCAGGGTAGCGTTTTTCATCAGGTAATTGTTGGGTGTCATTCGCCCAATCAAAATGCCCCGTAAAGGCAGGGACCAAATGCACAATTCCCACCGAGGGCACGGTGTCTAAAATACCTAAAAATTCGATGGATAAAGGCAGGCTAGCGAGGGTTTGTTGGGGTAACTCGGCTCCGTTAGGGGTATCTAAGTCAAACAGTTGCGCCACCCAATGGATAAACGCCCGTGCTTCTGCTGCCCCCCGTGAAAAGCCGTACACATACAGTTTTATCGCTAAAGCTTTCGGTTTTTGGCTTAATAGTGCGGCAATTTTTTCGGCGTTGAGGAGGTCGGCAATTACTTGTTTACGACCCGCGGCGCCATCCAAAGGCCAGACGGTGGCCATTTTATCTAAGGAGGCTCTAAGGAGTTTATTGGGCAGTTCCGCAAGGCCAGCGGAAAGGTACAGGCTATTGACTAGCATCAATAAGGCCCAATTAATGCGGTTTTCACCCCCAGTGGCATAGGTTAGCCCGCTACTGGAAAAATTATATTCGCCAATTTCGGGAAAGGCGGTGCCCACGCCGGGCATATAATATTTAAAGTATTCGCGTAATTTTTTAGGTTTGGTAAGTTGATCCTCATAAGTGGCCTCAAAAAGCCGGGCAATATTGGTAGGGTGAGGTGGCTCGGCAATTTCAAGGTCATTTTTTTTATTGTTGTTGGTGCCATCAAAAAAGAAACTGATATGCAAGGTTTTGCTGCAGCTTGGCCCTAAATTGGCATTATAGCGGCGGTTATTTTCAAGGTTAAAGGCGTTATGCTCTTTTTTACGCAGCTGGTAGTTGGCCGTAAGCTGTTTGCGCGAAAGTTCTAATCGACCATCTTGGGGGAACTCCGCCGGTCCCCAAACAGGTTGCGCATTGGTTATTTCGGACATACGGCAGGCTCCTTCATATTAATCGGTTCTTGAATCGGATATTCAGGGTCAAGGTAGCTATAACAAGAGGTGGTCACTTTGACTTGGTTGCAGGGTAAAAAATGCACTTTCATACTGCAGGCGGTATCTGCGTCATACTCAGGGATCGGCACACTGACTTCATGCTGGGTGCTGTATTGGTCAAGTTCGGCTTCCCAACGCTTATAAGCCTCGACTTGGCTAAATTTCGGCATGGGGGACAGTTTGCTTTTATCCAAACTTTCCCATTTTACTCTGGCATGTAAGCCGGGCGTCCATTTAGCGGGGAGCAGCACGCAACATTGCACGCCCCCGACACTGACTCTTGAGCCATTGACTGAAAAAGAGGTAATGCTGCCAAGTGTGTGGTTATAGCCACTCAGCCCCGCCGCCATGGGCTGGTTTTTGCTAGCCGCAAGGGAGCAGCCAGATAACAGTAAAACCAGCGAGCAAAGGGTGGCAGTGATAGCCCCGTTGACCACCATTGGGCGAGCATGGGTTATTTCGGACATACGGCAGGCTCCTTCATATTAATCGGTTCTTTAATCGGATATTCAGGGTCAAGGTAGCTATAACAAGAGGTGGTCACTTTGACTTGGTTGCAGGGTAAAAAATGGACATCTAAGCCACAGGCCGTTTTACTGTCATACTCAGGGATAGGCACGCTGACTTCATGCTGGGTGCTGTATTGGTCAAGTTCGGCTTCCCAACGCTTATAAGCCTCGACTTGGCTAAATTTCGG
>NZ_JAYQWM010000167.1:0-3664 GCF_036662595.1 Escherichia sp. Lx600-2
AGTCTAAAAACTAGTATTAAGACTATCACTTATTTAAGTGATATTGGTTGTCTGGAGATTCAGGGGGCCAGTCTAATCGCACTCCACAGATCATCAAAAGAAATCATTACCGGTCCGTCACGACGCCAGAGAGTGATACTGTTACCCAGTTCATTAATCCCGGTACGGCGGATATCCAGATCAATACGGGACACCACGCCGTCATCAATCATCCATTGCAGGCATTCGCGGATATATCCCCTTACCGTCTGCACCAGCTGATTGGTCAGTTTGCTGCGCTGAAGCAGCCACAGTCGGGAGCCGTAACGGTCATTCTGTACCGCAGGCCAGGTATCCCCCCACCATCCCATCGGGACGTCGGCGTTGTCATCAGGCTCCGCCCGCCGCCAGGTAAACAGGGAAATCACCACGGCGCGGGTCAGCGGATCCAGCGGTGCGCTGGCGCAGGTGCGTTTACCGTTCACCGTCAGCCACAGTTCCATCATGCCTCCATCGCTTTATCAGGTTTGTCGGTGTTACTGCCCTGACCGTTCTCTCTGTGACGATGCCCGTTATAGGCAAGCCGCATCGCTGACATGGTGGTGCCGCCGGAGTCGCACAGGTCTTTCACCTGTCCGGTCACTTCCAGGTCCATTTCAAAACGTGCTTTAGGTGAATTGCGAAACGTGATCGTTTTACCTGCACCGTCCACCACGATCCCCTCCCGGGTCAGCGTCACGGACTGCCCCTGATCGTCATAGACAGCCACCTCACCCGTCTGCAGCCCTTTCAGGCGGTAGCGCCGGTCCGACACCGTAACAACCACCGCATGAGAACGGTCGCCATCCGGAAACAACACCACCGCTTCCGCACCGCTGTTTGCCCTTGCGGTAAAACCGTAGGGTTCAAGATGTTCAACCCCGGCTTTGGGTTCACCGGCAATCAGGGACACATCCACGGTCTGACATTTCGTGGCGGCACTGATGCTTTTCACCACGGCCCGCCCAATCAGGCCGAGGAGTTGTCGCTGCATGGCTTCAATCGTCCTCATCAGAACGGATCCTCCTGTACTCTGGCTTTTTTCTTTTTCCGCGCGCCGGGGGCTTCGGGTTCAGGCAGATAAGCATCAGGTGGGCCGACACGGATTTCCGTCAGGGTGCCGTTCTGGTCCTGAGTAAACGTGACTTCCGAAACAAGCAGTTCGGTATTGTCGAAACCACAGACCGGATCAAAGACAATCACCCGCTGGTTGGGCTGCCACAGCGTACCGTTACACTGTCGCCAGCCCTGCACCACATAGGTGGTTTCATCCGTCCGCGCCGCCCGTTGTCTGGCTTCAAAGTCCGCACGGGCAATACAGCCTGCCCCCGTAGCCTGCCCTGTCTGCCTGATATACATCGGACGGTAACGGGCAATAAATGCGTCCTCTGTGCGGGCCCGCAGCGCGGTGGTGGTGGCCTCACCGAAATCATCGTCGTTTCCGGCACGCTGCCCCGCCACCTGGTAAACAGAAAACCGCTCCCGGATACTCTTCTCCGTATCGCAGGAAAGGATGTTTTCCCCGAGTACCAGCGCAGTATGTGCCCGAGTTGAGCCAATACCGCCAATCACCAGCCTGCCGTGCGGGTCGTCGTAAGCCAGTGCCTGCTGCTGACCGAGTATTTTGTTGATTACCTCAATCACCGTTTCACCGTGATCAGGCTGAACATCAGGAATAACACCCGACGGCGCACCGCTGTTCACCACCTCAATGCCGAAAGGCGCAGCAAGCGCCTGCGCAATCTGCACCAGCGAGCGTCCGTTAAACTGTGTCGGTTCGGCTGCACAGTCAATCAGGTCAGCCGTCAGACTACGTCCGACAATACCGGTGCTGACCGAACGGGAATCGTAACGAACGGGCGTCGCCTCCACCCAGCCGGTGATCACCAGCTCATCACCAATCAGCACTTCCACTTTTGAACCGTTTTTAATGCGCGGCTGAAGCGTGGTGATACCCTCATCTCCCGGCCACTGGCGGGTGATCTCCACACTGAAATCCCGCGCCAGCCGTTCAATACCGGCACCGATGCGCACCGATGTCCAGCCATTCCACTCCCGGCCATTTACCCGTAGCGTGACATTGTCGTTCATTGCACTGGCACCTTCAGAGGGATCACCGGCACAAAGCCGGGATGCGTAATGGCATTACGCCGGATAATGTCCGCGTCACGCGCCGCGTTATCAAACCAGGTCGCCGCCAGCACCAGCGCGGGTAAAACCTCATCCGGTGTGCGCTGAATGATCCGTGCAGACTGTTCAAGGCGCGTGTTGATATCCGCATTCAGATCTGCTTTCACCCGGCGCAGCGCCAGAAACAGCGCATCACTGGTTGTACGGGACAACTCCTTATCAATTGCCGTATTCAGTGTGTCGCGAATGTCAGTCAGTTCTTCCCACGTCGGCAGGTCAACCGTGTTTTTCACCGCCGGTGCATTGTTCAGTGCCGGATGCGTGACGGAAGGCCAGCCAGTGCTCTGCGCGGGTGTTGTTGCCTGCCCCACTGCGGCATTCTGCATCACCGCGGAAGTTGTTGGCGCAGGCAATCGGGTGACGGCATACGCCGCTTCGCTGATTGCGGTCGTACGAAGGGTGCTGGCAACCACGTTACGCTGCTGCGTCGCCGTGGCGGTGGTTTTACTGTCCGTTTTCCAGACGCCGCGCGGTTGCAGATCGCTGCCGAGGCTGACACCGGAAAGCGTTTTGATCATGGTGACCAGGTCGCTGGCGTTACCATAAAGGCGTTTCCCGGTACGCCACATTTTCTGCACCTGCTCAACGAAATTTTTGCCTGACGATGGCGGCGGCAGAAGTACCGAGATATCCCCCTGCAACAGCCTGGCGGCATCCGATACGGCAGAATCCACCACTTTCATCGCATCAGAAACATACCCCAGCATTATGCTGGCATTACCGATAACGTCGTTCTGCACGAAATCCGCAACACCATCGATACTGAAACCGCTGAAGCTGTCACTGATGCAGTCATCCAGTGCAGAACAGGATGACATCAGCGTCTGCGCCGTCGCCGCACCTGATGTGGGGTAAGAGAGTTCTCCTGCTTCGACAAACTTCAGGTCAAAGCGGACAATACGCCCTTCACTTTTCGATGTGCTGACCCGAACTTCCCCGTCAACACAGACTTTCAGCTCACCATATGTCGGGTGGACAAGCGTGCCTGGACCGGGTTTATTCAGCGCGTCAATCAGGCGATCGCGCTGGTCAAAGCAGTCATCTCCCACCACATAAGCTGTGATGGACGGGCGGAAAGTGATTTTCCCCAGGTCTTCGGTATAGGGTTTGTCGCGGTTTGGGTATTCATGCGTTTCAACCCGACGTCCTACCGGGGCCCCTTCATCTTCTACCTTGAACGGAACGCCGCGAAACGACGCTTCAACCAGTCTGTCTTTCCACGCCATTGTCTGCACCAATATGATTTGTTATAAGCTACTCTGTTTCAGACGCTTCTTTCGAAGCGCCAGAGAACATTTACCTTTAAGGAGAGGTATAAATGGAAATGTTTTTGCCGTTAATACTGGGTTTGTTGCTAGCCGTTTTCATAGGACGGTGGGCTTGGTAATGACTCCAACTTATTGATAGTGTTTTATGTTCAGATAATGCCCGATGACTTTGTCATGCAGCTCCACCG
>NZ_JAYQWM010000168.1:0-3661 GCF_036662595.1 Escherichia sp. Lx600-2
CTAAAATTGTAGGGACTGAAGCACGTGGTTTTCTATTCGGTGCACCTGTCGCATTACGTTTAGGTGTTGGTTTTGTTCCTGTACGTAAAAAAGGGAAACTACCGCGTGAAGTATTAAGTATGACTTATGACCTTGAATACGGTACCGATACCCTTGAAATCCACAAAGACAGCATTACCCCAAATGATAATGTATTGGTTGTTGATGACCTATTAGCAACTGGTGGCACTGTCGAAGCAACAGTTAAAATGATCAAGCAGCTCGGTGCTAATGTGGTTGAAGCCGCATTTATCATTAGCTTACCTGACCTTGGTGGTGTGGAGCGGCTACAAAAAGAAGGCGTATCTTCTTACAGCTTAGTTGAATTCCCTGGGCACTAATCTTTATTTTCCCTCTATTTTTATCACAACCTCGCCGTAAGGGTTGAGGCTGTGGTAGCATGTACTAAGATTATATTTATTCACGTATCATGTTAAATTACTGTGGGAACCATGAGCTATCAGGTACTTGCCCGTAAGTGGCGACCTCAAAAATTTTCAGACGTTGTTGGCCAACAACACGTCTTGACTGCACTTGCTAATGGGCTGGAGCACCAGCGGCTTCATCACGCCTATCTTTTCTCGGGCACACGAGGCGTAGGGAAAACGACGATTGCTCGCCTTTTTGCCAAAGGTCTTAATTGCGAAAAAGGGATCACGGCATCCCCTTGTGGTCAATGTGTCAACTGCTTGGAAATTGAACAGGGCAGGTTTGTCGACCTAATTGAGATTGACGCAGCTTCACGAACTAAAGTGGAAGATACCCGCGAATTACTCGATAACGTCCAATACGCACCAGCACGCGGTCGCTTCAAAGTCTACTTGATTGATGAAGTCCACATGCTGTCACGTCATAGCTTTAATGCCTTGTTGAAAACCCTTGAAGAGCCGCCAGAACACGTAAAATTTCTTTTGGCGACGACTGACCCACAAAAACTTCCCGTGACTATTTTGTCACGTTGCTTGCAGTTCCATCTAAAAGCGTTAGATGTCACTCAAATTAGCGAACAACTTGAATTAATTCTTAATGCTGAAAATATTGAACATGACCTGCGTGCTCGCCAGCTGATAGCGAGAGCCGCTGATGGTAGTTTACGTGATGCATTAAGTTTAACAGACCAAGCCATCGCGATGGGGCAAGGCAAGGTAACTGCTGACATAGTGAGTCAAATGCTTGGCACACTGGATGATGAGCAACCATTAGCTATCATTGAGGCATTAGTCCGTGCTGATAGCATCGCCGTGATGACCCAAGTGGAGCAAGCGGCTAGCCGAGGTGCGGACTGGGAGAATTTACTGGTTGAAATTTTAACCCAGTTACACCGCATCGCGATGATCCAACTTCTTCCTGCGGAGCAAGAAACAGACCCATCTTCGATAGACGGGCGCTTGCGGCAAGTTGCAAGGGTTATTTCTCCAGCAGATTTACAGCTTTTCTACCAAACCTTGTTGGTAGGAAGAAAAGAATTGCCCTATGCACCTGAGCGGCGTATGGGGGTAGAAATGGCCTTATTGCGAGCACTGGCATTTCACCCTAAAAGTGTAATCGAAGAAATTGAAGCGCCTCCTCGGGTGATCACACAAACGGTAACACAGAGTGCACCTCAAAGGGGAGCGCCGCCACAAACTCGTGCAGAGAATTTGCCAGAAAATAGCCCAACCTTGCAGTTATTAAAAGCTAGGCAGACCCTGCAATCACCCCAAAGCGAGGACCCTGGCCTAAAAAAGGCTAAACCGGCGACGTCTGAAAAGGCTAAGCCGGCGGTATCAGCACTAGAAAGGCTGGCCGCCGTGACCAGCAAACACCAACAAAATGTGGAAAACAAAGCTTCACAAGGGGTGAAAGCTCAGAAACCAAAGCCGTATCAGTGGAAAGCTCAGAACAAAGAAACAATGGCTCAAAAAGATGCCGTTACGACGCCAAGTGAGATCAAAGAAGCGTTAGAATATGAGAAAACCCCTGAATTAGCAGTAAAAATTATTGAAGAAGGGCGGGAGCGAGACAGCTGGTCCGGGACAATAGCAAAATTAAATATTCCTAAGCTGGTTGAACAATTAGCTTTGAATTCATATATAGAAGAATTAAGTGAGTCGCAAATTGTTTTACATTTGCGTTCATCTCAGAAGCACCTCGATAAGCCCCAAGCGCATAAAGCGCTAGAGGAAGCTCTGAGCGAGCAGTATGGTCGTTCTGTTGAACTGAAAATCGTTCATGATGATAATAGTGATGTGAAAACACCACTAGAATGGCGACAGGCGATTTATGAAGAGAAACTGGCGCAAGCTCGTCAGTCAATTATTGCGGATAAGACGATTCAAAAACTTCGCTCTATGTTTGATGCGCAGTTGGATGAAGAAAGTATTCGCCCCGTTTAACGCTACAGTATATTGGTTAATCTGTAGCCTCAGTTGTGAGAGAAAACTATGTTTGGTAAAGGTGGATTGGGTAACCTGATGAAACAGGCCCAGCAAATGCAAGATAAAATGCAAAAAGTTCAGGAAGAAATCGCTCAACTTGAAGCTACAGGCGAGTCTGGTGCTGGCTTAGTGAAAGTGACAATTAATGGTTCGCATAATTGCCGCCGTGTTGAGATCGACCCTAGCTTGTTAGAAGATGACAAAGAAATGTTAGAAGACTTGATTGCAGCGGCATTTAACGATGCGGCTCGACGCATTGAAGAGACACAAAAAGAGAAAATGGCGAGCGTTTCTAGTGGTATGCAATTACCACCAGGCTTTAAGATGCCATTCTAATGCAAACAAGTCCGCTTCTTGAATCATTAATGGAAGCGTTGCGCTGTCTTCCCGGCGTTGGGCCAAAGTCAGCGCAGCGTATGGCTTTCCATCTTCTACAGCGTGACCGGAGCGGTGGGATGCGTTTAGCGCAATCTCTCACAAGTGCAATGTCTGAAATTGGTCATTGCCGTGATTGCAGAACGTTTACCGAACAAGAGGTTTGTAATATTTGTGCGAATCCGCGTCGTCAGCAAAATGGTTTAGTTTGTGTTGTCGAAAGCCCAGCAGATATCTATGCCATTGAACAAACTGGGCAATTTTCAGGGCGCTATTTTGTTCTTATGGGGCATTTATCGCCATTGGACGGTATTGGTCCGATAGATATTGGCCTTGATAGGTTAGAAGAACGCTTAGCGGTAGAGACGATCACAGAAGTGATTTTAGCGACAAACCCGACGGTAGAAGGTGAAGCAACAGCAAACTATATTGGGGAAATGTGCGCACAATATGGGGTGGCAGCGAGCCGAATTGCTCATGGGGTGCCTGTGGGTGGGGAATTAGAGTTAGTCGATAGTACGACGCTGTCTCATTCGCTCTCCGGCCGCTCTCGATTGTAATATCCTCGTCATATTTCAAGCTGTAGGGGTGTTGGCTGCACTCGGCGACTCGGGTCACATACTGATGTATGCTCCCCGAGATCTCCTCATTTGCCGCCTACCTACAACTTGAACTATTTAGAGGGTAGTATTGATTTCGTTTTTCTAAAATCACCCTACAGAATTCAGTTACTAATTTGAGTCGTGGGGGCTACACTCGGCGACTCGGGTCACATACTGATGTATGCTCCCCGAGATCTCCTCATTTGCCGCCTACCTACAACTTGAACT
>NZ_JAYQWM010000169.1:0-3659 GCF_036662595.1 Escherichia sp. Lx600-2
TGCTGGATTCCACCATTTAAAATGGACAGGCTCTGTTTTAAATGAATCACCTGTTTCCGCATGCCAGGTTATTTGGGTGAACAGCCAATATGGTATGATGTTTATAACAAACAAATTCGGAAGGTATAGTTTATGGGGGACCTGGTCAGTAAAAATAATATCGATCGCCTTGAACGATTTCATTCTCTGCTGGCAGGGCAGTATTGGTCTGCGCTCGTCGATATTCCGGCTGAGGCGATTGTGGCCGGGGACACTCTCCTCATTAACTCGTTGCGGTACGTGGATAACAATCTGCATACCGTCATCCTTCGCGCTCACCCCCGGCATTACGGGGAATGGGTAAGCGTTGAAATCGTCGCTGAGAACGGTTCAAAATCAACGAAAGACAAGAGACTGAATGAGCATCGGTTTCTGACGGCCGATTTCCTCGCGTTGTTTGAATATCAGCCCGACCATGAAATTATCCGTCAGTCGGAGCTCAAAGGCATTCAGGATGAGGTCGCTGACCTGCAAATGCGTCTTACGGAAACTCTGCAAGATCCCTCTGCACTCCGGGAACTGGCTATTAAAAGGGTCGAAGACGAAGAGGCCAGTAAAAAGGGGGGGGCAACTGAGGACAGAATGCTTCCAGCCGTCAGGAATGCAGAAGATGTTGCAGTCACCATGGCGCTGGGTACAGTGCAGAATGCCCTTTCTCAGGGGATTTCAGAGGCTCAGGTTTCTCTGATGGCGAAAGTTGCGGAACGGGAAGGCAAGATTGCCGGTGCCGTAGCTAACATTATTACGTCGCGTACCGGCGCCATCACCCGGGCGCTGGAGAAAATGCATCCGTATTATGCGGAGCTGGCCGCTGCCAAGCTGGCCGGAACGCAGGAGGGCATTGAGCAAGCCAGCAAAATTCAGGCAGGTGTTCTCACGCTGGAATTATTCGTCGGCAAAAACGTGACGGTAGTTGATGTTGCGGAAGGCGAGCCAGCAGACAGCAGCATCCCGTTGACGCTGTGTCAGAAGAAACTCGTCGTGGATGAGGAGTTTTCTGCCTGGAGCGATATCGACGAACATTTTGATTTCAGGAGTCTTTCCGCATTCCTCAAGGCGCTAAAAGATAACCAGGGGCTGGTGGAGCAAATTTTCCCGACTGAGCGCTGCGTACTTGTCATGGTCACTACCCGCAGATTTATTGACTATGGTGATACCTGGGCGAATGCTGAAAACAACGAAAAGAACAGCATCGTGTTTCTGATGGTCCGCAACGGGCAAAATATCAAACAGATCTATTCCCCGGTGGAGAGCCATCTTGGGGCGTCCCGGTTATTTCCCTCTGAAGATGAGCAGCAGGGCCACTTCCGAGGGTTTGACGGTACCACCATCAAATTTGAAGATGTGGCTTATACCGATCGTCTCAAAGCCCATGACCTGATGGCTCTGCATTACCGACGTCTGCTTATCATGCTGTTTGGTCTTGACCAGCGACTGGCTCTCTTTGGTCAGTTCTATCCCCAGCATGAAAAGGCGAATTTCTTGAATCTGAGCTTCCAGGAACGGTACTTCCATTTTCTGCACGATGAAGACGGCACAGGGCTGCTGGCATCACCAGACTCGCAGACGCTCGATGAATTTATTAGTGAAAAAAACTCCTATATTCAACCGGGCTCGCGGCTGCTCTGCAACTGGCGTGAGCTTATGACCCCCAGAACAGCACCTGGTGCCGTTAAAGAGGACAGCGGCTATTCAGGGTACTCCTTCATCGCTGACCCTGAGGATAATGTCTCTGCTGCGGTTGTGTATCGTCAGGGAGATACTCTGGCCGTTGATGTGGCGGTGAAGCGATTCAGTACAGATAAGATGTTTAACTGTAAGGTAAACGTCTCTGCATATAGCCCGTGGCGGCGTGGAGAAGCTGAACTTGCTTATTTGTGCCTTGATGCAGTGGGCCCGGAGGAGCTGACCCGGTTTATCCAGCAACGCAAATTCCGGAGTAACCACCTTTTTTATATTCGCTTTTTTAAGGCCGCGATCAAATTCCTGGAACAGGAGCGAGAAAACGAACTGCCGCACCGGCAATATCTGCTGGCTGCAATGCAGGATTCGGGGATGCACCTGCCGGGGAATATCCAGGAACTGATTCACCAGTGTATTGCTTCATGGAAGACCGGCAACCGTGGGGTTTCCCTCGCTGTCGGGATGAGTACCGAAAAAGGGCGCCAGGCACTGCTGAATCAGCTCTACAGGCTCACTCAGGGTGCAAGCGAAATGGTATCGGTCATTCAGGAGCACGTCGCTGCGTCCGGCTCGCAACTTCTTCGGGCCGGGGTTAACTCGTCAGGGAATTACGTCGCATTTATCGCGCCTAAACCCTATGAGTGTGACAACAGACTGGAAGCCCATGCGTGGGTCCATCGTGTTGTCTATGCAACCGGGAAACGAAACATTCGGGAAACCGGCAGATCCTGGGTATCTATGCCGGAGCGTTCGGCATCCGAAATTACTCTTTGGGAAGATGAGGAGCAGTCACGAAAATGGTACTCCATGACGCCTGTATTCAGTTCGTGGACCGAAAAACAGAAGCTTTTTGAGATGTGCGAAAAAGGCGCAGGGTTACTGAAAGGGGCTATGGGGACGCCGGATGATGAGGAATATGGCGACCTGCTAGAGATGTGGGGGGACGCGTATATCGCGTGCAATGCCAGCGGTGAGCATGTAACAACCCCGGATATGTTCCTCCCGGTAGGCCTGATTAAGTCACGAAAATCATTAAAGCTGATTGCTTTAGGTACATGCTCGACGGAGCACTGGATGTATGCCCGGGCAGGGGATGATGACTCAAGGGAGCTGCTGCTGGAATTGTATACCAGTTGGTATGAGTACCCAGATAAAGCGCGGGCGCGGCTCCTGTCGATGGCAGAAAAAAACTCCGGCCTGAGGTTTGTGTTGCTCGAAGGTAAATCAAGGAAACTGGAGCGCTTTGCGGTCAAGCGGCCAGAAGAGATTGTCAACTGGCATGCCGGTAACTTAAAGGAAATCCCGACAATGCTGAATGATCAATGGGCATGTCACATGGCAATGGTCAGTCAGAATGATAAGGTCTACCTGACACCGGGTTTGCTCGATGATGATGGTCTGCCTAATTTTAATGGAGTCACCAGGCAGGTGCCCGGAGAAGGTTATCAGCCAGTCAATGTCTATGAATTTGAAAGTGACTATTTTAACGCGGTATACGATGCAGACGGGAAGAAAGTGGCACTTTGTCACTGGTATGATGTGACGGATAATTCATATTCTGCTGAAGAACTCATAGGCAATATGCCGCATAACGCATTTAAATTTCTTCAGTATAGACTGGATAATATCGAGCAGGCTGAGGCATTTATCAAATACAGAAACCGGAATTATCAGCCCCGCGAAAATGCAGACTGGCCTGAGCCACCTGAAGGAGTTAAGCGTTACGTCATCAGAGCCCGAAGCTAGGTGAAAAATATTAAGGCAAAAGTTCAGTATGGAAATTGGTAAATCATACTGAACAATTAATATGACATTAGGCATGACTATAAGTAGGTGCCTTATTGGATGGTACATCGTATAAAAAGTAACTTTTCTAATCTCACCCAGCACTCCGGGAATGATGCTAACCTAAATCACGGGAGCAGTGCTGGATATTG
>NZ_JAYQWM010000170.1:0-3636 GCF_036662595.1 Escherichia sp. Lx600-2
GGTGGAGCTGCATGACAAAGTCATCGGGCATTATCTGAACATAAAACACTATCAATAAGTTGGAGTCATTACCCAAAATCGCAAGAAAACAACTTTAGGAATTTATAAAGAAAAGGCGCTGTCGATGCAGCGCCTTGAAGGGGGATTATTTCACCTGATGGCCTGGTTTAGCACCAGCATCCGGGCTTAACAGGAAGATATCTTTCCCGCCAGGACCAGCAGCCATTACCATGCCTTCGGAGATACCAAAGCGCATTTTACGTGGCGCCAGGTTGGCCACCATAATGGTGTGACGCCCGATCAGTGCCTGCGGATCCGGGTAGGCAGAACGAATACCGGAGAAGACATTGCGTTTTTCACCGCCGAGATCCAGTGTCAGGCGCAGCAGTTTGTCAGAACCTTCAACAAACTCTGCGTTTTCGATCAGCGCCACGCGCAGGTCAACTTTTGCGAAGTCGTCAAAGGTGATGGTTTCCTGAATCGGATCATCTGCCAGTGGGCCAGTAACTGGCGCGGCAGCTGCTTTCACTTCTTCTTTAGATGCTTCCACCAGTGCTTCAACCTGCTTCATATCGATGCGGTTATACAGCGCTTTGAACGGATTCACTTTGTGGCCCAGCAGCGGTTGCTGGATACCATCCCAGGTCAGTTCTGTATTGAGGAATGCTTCTGCGCGCTCGGTCAGTTTCGGCAGTACCGGCTTCAGGTAAGTCATCAGCACGCGGAACAGGTTTATGCCCATTGAGCAAATTGCCTGCAGGTCGGCATCGCGGCCTTCCTGTTTTGCCACCACCCACGGAGCCTGCTCGTCGACATAGCGGTTAGCCAGATCAGCCAGCGCCATGATTTCGCGCACTGCTTTACCAAATTCGCGGCTTTCCCACGCTTCACCAATCACTTCAGCGGCATCAGTGAAGGTTTTGTACAACTGCGGGTCAGCCAGTTCGCTTGCCAGCACGCCGTCAAAACGCTTGTTGATAAAGCCCGCATTACGAGAGGCCAGGTTAACCACTTTGTTCACGATATCGGCATTCACACGCTGAACGAAATCCTCCAGGTTGAGATCGATATCATCAATGCGCGAAGAGAGTTTCGCAGTGTAGTAGTAACGCAGGCTGTCAGCGTCAAAATGATTCAGCCAGGTGCTGGCTTTAATAAAGGTGCCGCGAGACTTGGACATCTTTGCGCCGTTCACCGTCACATAGCCATGAACAAACAGGTTGGTCGGCTTGCGGAAGTTGCTGCCTTCCAGCATGGCAGGCCAGAACAGGCTGTGGAAGTAAACAATATCTTTACCGATGAAGTGGTACAGCTCGGCGGTGGAGTCTTTCTTCCAGTATTCATCGAAGCTTACGCTGTCGCCGCGCTTGTCGCACAGATTCTTGAAAGAACCCATGTAGCCAATCGGTGCGTCCAGCCAGACGTAGAAATATTTGCCCGGCGCGTTCGGAATTTCAAAACCAAAGTATGGCGCGTCGCGGGAGATATCCCACTGTTGCAGGCCGGATTCAAACCACTCCTGCATTTTATTTGCCACCTGCTCCTGCAACGCACCGCTGCGGGTCCATGCCTGCAACATTTCGCTGAAAGAGGGCAGATCAAAGAAGAAGTGTTCAGAATCACGCATTACCGGCGTAGCGCCAGAAACCACCGATTTCGGCTCGATCAATTCAGTCGGGCTGTAGGTCGCGCCGCAGACTTCGCAGTTATCGCCGTATTGATCCGGGGATTTACATTTCGGGCAGGTGCCTTTCACAAAACGGTCCGGCAGGAACATGCCTTTTTCCGGATCGTACAGCTGAGAGATGGTGCGGTTTTTAATAAAACCGTTCTCTTTCAGGCGAGAGTAGATAAGTTCTGACAACTGGCGGTTCTCTTCGCTGTGCGTCGAGTGATAGTTGTCATAGCTGATGTTAAAGCCTGCGAAATCAGTCTGATGCTCCTGACTCATTTCGCCAATCATCTGCTCCGGGGTGATACCAAGCTGCTGAGCTTTCAGCATGATCGGTGTACCGTGGGCATCGTCGGCGCAGATGAAGTTGACCTCGTGGCCGCGCATTCGCTGGTAACGGACCCAGACATCAGCCTGGATGTGCTCCAGCATATGGCCGAGGTGGATTGAGCCGTTAGCGTACGGCAGTGCGCACGTCACCAGAATTTTCTTCGCGACTTGAGTCATAGTAGGCATTACTTCTTAATAGTGAAAAGGGGTTAGATAGTACCAAATGGGAAAATGTTAAGTAAGTACTTCTCTATATTCTTCAGGTAAACTATCAGCTGATGGTTTATCTATACAAAAAAGGAGTCGGGATGAACGAACAATCCCAGGCCAAATCACCAGAAGCCTTGCGCGCAATGGTCGCCGGGACACTGGCCAATTTTCAGCACCCAACCCTGAAGCATAACCTCACCACGCTGAAAGCGTTGCACCATGTCGCCTGGATGGACGACACGTTGCATGTGGAACTGGTTATGCCATTCGTCTGGCATAGCGCGTTTGAAGAGTTAAAAGAGCAATGTAGCGCCGAACTGCTGCGTATCACCGGGGCGAAAGCTATCGACTGGAAACTGTCGCACAATATCGCCACCTTAAAACGCGTGAAGAATCAGCCGGGTATTAATGGTGTGAAGAACATCATTGCGGTCAGTTCCGGTAAAGGCGGCGTGGGTAAATCCTCCACGGCGGTAAACCTGGCGCTGGCACTGGCGGCGGAAGGGGCGAAAGTCGGCATTCTGGACGCCGATATCTACGGCCCATCAATTCCCACCATGCTGGGCGCAGAAAATCAGCGTCCAACTTCGCCGGACGGTACCCATATGGCACCGATTATGTCTCATGGCCTGGCAACCAATTCAATTGGTTATCTGGTCACTGACGACAATGCGATGGTGTGGCGTGGACCGATGGCGAGCAAGGCGTTAATGCAGATGTTGCAGGAAACCTTGTGGCCGGATCTCGACTATCTGGTGCTTGATATGCCGCCAGGCACCGGTGACATTCAATTGACGCTGGCGCAAAACATTCCAGTAACTGGTGCAGTCGTGGTCACCACCCCGCAGGACATCGCGTTGATCGATGCGAAAAAAGGCATTGTGATGTTCGAGAAAGTCGAGGTTCCGGTGCTTGGTATTGTCGAGAACATGAGTGTGCATATTTGCAGTAACTGTGGTCACCATGAACCGATTTTCGGTACCGGTGGTGCAGAGAAACTGGCTGAAAAATACCACACACAGCTGCTGGGGCAGATGCCGTTACACATCTCCTTACGTGAGGATCTCGATAAAGGCACGCCAACGGTTATCAGCCGTCCGGAGAGCGAATTTACCGCTATCTACCGCCAGCTGGCTGACCGCGTTGCAGCTCAGCTCTACTGGCAGGGTGAAGTCATTCCAGGCGAGATTTCCTTCCGCGCGGTCTAACGCCTATTAACCATTCTGGTTATTCTTCATACACCGCAGAGATGTTACATTGATGCGGTGTATTAGTTTTTGCCGCATTAATGAACACTTATTTAATACTGCGAATATTCTGCGGACCTTCGTCCGAAACTCTACAAAGTCGGTGATGCTGCCAACTTACTGATTTAGTGTATGATGGTGTTTTTGAGGTGCTCCAGTGGCTTCTGTTTCTATCAG
>NZ_JAYQWM010000171.1:0-3451 GCF_036662595.1 Escherichia sp. Lx600-2
GATGGTGAAATCATAACCACAAAGGCGGAAATATGTAAAGTGGTTTATCCACCTTATGTATTTCCACCAAAACACGGATCACATGAAAGAATTTTTATCATTTATATTCAATATGATAGAAATGCGCAGGTATCCACCTTTTAACGTCATACGTTAAATTAGAGCACTATAAAGAACTAAAGAAATGAAGATACAAAGATACGAATATCTGAATAAAAACAGAAAAATGCGTACCCATCCACCTTTCAGTGCGTACCCATCCACCTTTCAGTGCGTACCCATCCACCTTTCAGTGCGCAGCCATCCACCTTTCATGAAAATTACAGTGCGTACCTATCCACCTTTCAGTGCGTACCCATCCACCTTTCATTTTGAGGCGACAAAAAACAACACCTATCTTAATGAAATTATTGATAAAAAAGCTGGCACAATGTTTGCAGAATAAGTTAAAGTAAGTTAAAGATCTTAAAGTAGATCTACCGATCTACATTTAAGATCTTAAAAACAAGAAGTTTAATAAGCAAAAAAACACAAAAAATCTGTGGATAACTCTGCTCAAAACAAAAAATTCACAGCGCCTGTGGATAACTTTGCGTAAACCCGGAGGACAGATCACTCTGAACCAAGACAACCACACATAAAAACAATATGCTCATTTTTTAACCACTGTGCGTAAGTGCCTAATGTAATCCCTGTGCTATTCCGCTTCCTCGCTCACTAACTCGCTACGCTCGGTCGTTCGGCTGCGGCGAGCGGTGTCTCCTTTCTCAAAACCAGAAGAGTTCAGCTCATACGATCCGTTGATTGATCCTTTTTGGATCTTTCACTGAGAAGCCCTGAATCGCTTTCTGCCGCTTCGTTCGATACAACCATGGTGAAACCATGCGAAATCGAAAAAATCGCTCAGAATGCGATACAGCGCGTTTTAGAGGGTATTTACAAAACAGTCGTTGCCTTGAGGAAATTTTGATCAAGATTGAACTCCTATCCGGATCATGGCAACAGATCACAGCAACAAGGCCGCTAAAAAGCGTTGAGCGGCGTTAAAAACCGTTAAACCGTAGCTGACTACAACGAAACGGGAAAAAACGCTCAGAACGCGTTACAGAGCGTTTTAAGGCGATGTCGGAAAGAGCCATATCTCACCTGTTCTGATGTTTTTCTCAACATAAGCACTTTTAAGAGTGCTTTTAAAGATGCTATTATGCCAATGAGACAAGCGGAGGGCTTATGAGCTATCAAATTCTGACAACCACAGCGGCCAGTATTACTGACCTGAAAAAAAATCCTATGGGAACCGTAGCTGAAGGTGAAGGGGACGCTGTTGCGATCCTGAACCGAAACGAACCGGCGTTCTATTGCGTTCCACCAAAACTTTACGCCTACTATCGGGAACTCGCTGAAGATGCTGAGTTAAACGCTGTTGCTGATGAGCGCATGAAAAACCCGGAAATTGTGAAGGTTAACCTGGATGACCTATGAACTGGCTTTTGACCGTAGAGCACTGAAGGAATGGCAGAAACTCGGCCACACCATCCGTGAACAATTCAAAAAGAAACTGGCAGAACGGCTGGAAAATCCACGCGTACCCGCAGCCCGGTTACATGGTCATGCTGATCGCTATAAAATCAAACTTCGTGCATCTGGCTACAGACTTGTATACCAAGTCATTGATGAGAAAGTCGTTTTACTCGTTATTGCCGTTGGAAGAAGGGAAAGCAGCGAAGTCTATCAGATCGCAGATTTGCGCTAAGATTAATCATCAAATGATTGACTGTTTACAGTCAGAGCGAGAGCATTAAAAATTTGCAATACCTGCAAATGCAGGTATAATAAAACACAAGAAAGGGAAACAGGTTCTCTTTCATCCAGAGCCCAAGCTGGGCGGGAGCTAAAAATGAAAGTATTAACTTTTAAAAATGATACTGTCTCTGTTGGTGATATCTTTGTATCATCATGGGGCTATGAGCAAACCAATGTAACCTTCTACCAGGTTCTTTCTGTTCACGGTAAAAAAACCGTCACCGTTCGCGAGATTCGCGCCAATTCAGAATATACCGATTCAATGGTCGGCTTTAAAACTCCCGTTTTAAATGATTTTACTGGTGAATGTTTTAAGCGTCAGATAAAAGATTTTGGTGATGAGCTGGCAATCAAAATCGAAGATTTTGAAACTGCGTATAAAACTCTACCGGAAGAAAAACATCGATTTTCTTCTTACTACTAATTAATCAGGGGGGATATTCCCCCTTTTAGTAAAGGTCTGAAAATGGAAAGAGAGTTTAGCGCAAAAGCATCATTAAACCGAAAAATTTTGGTTTGAGCAATGTGGATTATCTAAAGAAAGAGTTATTCATTGTATTGATAACTGGTATGACCTTGCATACCCACCATCAGAACAGGAGAAAGCAAAAAAAGAAGCAATTGAGAAGTTAATAAAGTAAAGATAAAGATGGTATCAGGTTGTGGGGCAACCTGATACCGTGACACCTGATTCTATTGCGAGGAATAAAATGTCGGAACGCATATTATCAGCAATAAATGACGTTGAAAAGGGTGGGCGTCCGGTTTTCCCTTTGATGCCATTCCATGTCTTTCCTGAGTATATGGCATTACTCAGAAAAGCACTGGAAAAAAAGACACAAAAGAGAACAGATAAATAAACCGGAGGCTTTATGACAAAACATGATTTTGTGTCCTTTGTCAGTGGAGAATTGCGGCAAGGCGCTGTACGCTTTTCTCTTGCTTTTAACAGCAAAGGAGAAATTGTTCTGCACTGGACTAATAAAGCAGGAATACGAGTCTGGCGGATATTAAGTGGTAATCGTGGCAAAAAACCAAGCAAAGCTAACCTTGAAAGAATGAGTAACTTCCGGCGCTGGCTTTTTGATGCCCGTCAGGGCATGGAAGGCTACACTCAGCAACCTGAACAGAGCAACCTTAGCTGAATAGCCGAAGCCCTCCCGTATTTCGGGAGGTGCTTTCTGATATATTGCGCGGGACTGCGCTTGCGCTTCCTGCCAGACCGTTCGCGGAGCGAACCTGACGGCACTGTCCTTACCGCATTGATCGGGTTTCCGGTCGCAGACGTACGTATGTTCAGCCATGACAACATCAGCCTTTTTGCATTTTTGTTGATGCTCAAGCACAATTTATGAGCGGCGCCAGATTCACTGCGATGCAGGATAGGGCAAACGCCGCAAAATGACGTCATTCGACGTTATTTTTCAGCGTTTGCCCGGTGACCTACAGTCGGTTCTTGTTGGGAGTTATGATGAAAAAAATTCAGTTTAGAGTTGAAGATGAAGACCATGATTATTTGTTAGTATGCCTTAAAAGCATTTACCCTGATGAACCAAATTTGACAGTTGCAAAAGGTATGAAGTTATTAGCAAGTGCTTTATTAAAGAGTAAGGATAAAAAAATTGAAGAAAGCATTATCGATGATAAT
>NZ_JAYQWM010000172.1:0-3411 GCF_036662595.1 Escherichia sp. Lx600-2
TTGTGGAGTAAGTCATAACCCGTATAGCCACTTTCATCCATAGAAAACGTTATCATCTGCCCATCTCCACTCTATCTATTAACCATTGAAATGTTCGTATCAAAACATCATTTTTGGTTGCGTTCACCAAAAATCTCCTCAGCTCGTGTCTGAAGTTTTACAAGTGCATTGAACATATCGTCCTGGTCCAAAGAACGCTGGGATTTCTTCGTCGTAGGGGCTTTGCGCCTGCGTGAAGGGCCGTCACCGGATGGCACTGATTGTGACCGGTTATTATCCCGTTCGGCCTGCACAAGTTGCGCCATCTCCAGCGCACGGCCAAGACGTTTATTGTCCACAATGGCACCCTGATCGATTTCAGACAGTTTGTCATAGGTGGAGTAGGGAAGTGATACGCCATTAAGCCGGAGCTCTTTATGTCCGTCAGGGTAATGCCAGACATCAATGTATTTACCAATCGCCCGACGACTGAACTCATTGTCTTCAATGAGGTAAAGCACTTTGTCGTACTGCACAGTGAGTGATTTCGACACGCGGCGGGCTTCACGCCAAGTAAACACCATATCAAGATCATCATCGACATCCAGTTCCCGATGAACATCGAACTCCTGGCGAGGCGCTTTTGAAAAACGTCGGTTGTAATCGTTCATGAACTCTTCGGCAAATGCGTTAGCAGATTCCATTGTGCTGATGCCCTGAAGCCTGAGTTCCTTGACCAGTCTGTCCTGAAGGGTTAGATGCGCCCGCTCAACACGACCTTTTGCTGCGCTGGTTTCTGCACAGATGGTTTGAATGTTCAGTTCGTGCATCGCACGTCCAAACTGCGTTTCGCCTTCGCCGCCAGTGGCATTTTTATTGTTGATCCTGAAGACACTGGCTTTGTCGCTATAGAGCGCCAGTGGCTTACCATGCATTTCAATATAGCCCCGTGTCGCTTCAAAATAGGTGAAAGTCGATTCAGATTTTACGAAACGAAGCTGCATCAGACGACTGGTGGCGTCATCAACGTAAACCAGTGCTGTACACTTGGGTCCCCGGTTTTCAAACCAGTGATGGTCGCAGCCGTCAATTTGTATGAGTTCACCGGCACAGGCACGTCGGTAACGCGGCTGCTGGATTTTTGGCGCACGTTGCTTACGTGGAACCCAAAGACTGGCCTGAGTCATCAACTTACGAACCGTTTCTTTGGAAATATGAACGCCGTGAACCTCAGCCAGTTTTTCACAGGCCAGAGTCGGACCGAAATCGTTATAGCGTTCGCGAATAATATTCAGCGCGTATGCGGCCAGTCCCTGAGGCAGCTGATTATTGCTGGATTTACCACGACGGCGGCTGGTCATGCCAAGCGGACCATCTTCACGATAACGCGCAAGCAGACGACGGCACTGGCGGTCGGAGATACCAAGCCGCTGCGCTGCCATCTGTGTTGTCAGACGCCGGTCGATGACGTCCTGAATAATCTTGAGTCGGTTAACTTCATCCAAAGTGAAAAACTCCGCTGCGAGAGCCGTCATGGTAATCCTTACTTGATTATACACGCCGGACATCTTAACTTAGCCCAAGGCGGACATTACAACTTTGCTGTTACAGACTTGGTACATATAACGAGGATTATGTTAAATCACCTACTGTGGTAAATAAGTTCATATGTCACTCCCACTAACTGATAAATCAATACGTTAGGATTTCTGATCTCCCTCTCGTTTCTTGCATTAGGTACAGAGTACATTCTCTTCATGTTGTTCTGAGGTGAGCATATCACCTCTGTTCAGGTGGCCAAATTCAGTGTGCCACTTCACTTTCTCCAGTGCGCCGTAAAACCGTGGCCACCGTGACACGGGAGTTACGTAACCGGGCTATATGCCAACACTTCAGTGAGTTCGCCGGTGCATCGATGACTGGTTATGCCAGCAATGTTCAGAGGGAAGAATAATAATTGCGCAGGTAACGTAATATTCTCTTCAGAGATATATCATTTATGAATGAATAAGCTAAGTACTACCGCCTCCGGATGTGGATAAACATGTTCTGTGGCCCTGACAAAGCCTCAGAAGCGCCCCACGGCATTTTCAGCAGTTTACAGTACCCGGGGTATCACTATGAGCCGTTTAGGCCAGCACCGGGTAATCGGCTAAATCCAAATTTACTCGATTTAGTTACCGATGGTTTCGCCTCGAAGATCTGCATCCCTGACTCTACGTTGTCATGGTATTCGACAGGAAAACTATAATGATGCATCTATAGTTGCGATTTTAAACTCAACTCAGTTAATGACTCTCATCGTCTCACCGAATCTTCTATCTGAGCTGAAAAATCTATCCATTCAGGAAGGATACATGCTAAAAATAGAAAATGTACTGCCGCCAAATTTTAGAGTATTCCTGGTCCGCGAAGGTTTCATTTTCCCGGGCGAATCATGGGTGTGTGATTCCGGGTACTGGTTGCCTGAAAGTGAAGTACTCAAAAACGGAATCAACTCATTGCTTGTTTAATTAGCCGTTCCATCATACCGGAGACATTCTTTCATGACTGACCAGGCCTCTATTCCCGTTGATACTCCAGTTCTGGCACTCGCAACTGATGCTTATTCATCACTAAAAAATATCCTCAATGACAATGGGACAAGCGACACCACAGGAACATGCATGTTCGCCAGTCTGCTGGTTTGTGAATTTGCGCACCGCAGAGGTATGTCCGCAGCTGTGCGAGGCGGGAACGGAACAGATGATGGTGGTATTTTCAATGAGTCTGGCGGGCACGGCCATTACTGGTGTGAGGTAAGTGCCGGTGAAATGATTTTTTATATCGATATTGCGGCCGAGCAGTTCGGCTACCCTTCGTTTATCATCAAAAATGCAAATGACGTGTCAGGGTGGCCGCGATATATCCCCGGCGACCAGGTTACAGTAGATGAACACGTCAGGATTACGTTGTCTGGAGGCATTAGATAGTCCAGCCTTGTTTAACCAGTGAAGCCTAGAACAATTCTTACCGTCCCATGCAGCCCATGAAGTCGCTGAACCTCCGCACAAAACTCCGCAACTACCGACCCCGGTTCATCGTCTTCAATGGCTACCGGGCTGGTTGAAGCAAGGATCTCGTCGGATAGTAACCACGTTTGGGAATGCTCACCCCAGTAGTCATCACATCCATCCTCATCCCATTGAAGTTCTATGTCATCGGGTAATCCCCTGAGAGGAGTGATCGCTGCAACACCCCAGGTGTTACGGGCATCCAGACCCAACCATGAATAAAGCAAATAGCTTCGGTCGTTTGAAAAATTATCGTTAACCCGGTCCCATCCCTTAGGGCTTTTTTTCTGAAACTCATAATTCATGTCTACACCCATACTAACCTCCTGCTATGAACAATCATGGCGGAATTCTTCGAGAACCCGAAGATAAGCAAAAT
>NZ_JAYQWM010000173.1:0-3274 GCF_036662595.1 Escherichia sp. Lx600-2
GAAAGTTCGTGCTTCCGTCAAGAAATTATGCCGTAACTGCAAAGTTATCCGTCGCAATGGTAGCGTTCGTGTAATTTGCAGTGTTGAGCCAAGACATAAACAACGTCAAGGCTAAGAAAAAGCATTTTTTTCTTGCAAAGTTGGGTTGAGCTGGCTAAATTAGCCAGCCAATCTTTTTTATCTAAGATACATTATTGTTTGAGTATCCTGAAAACGGGCTTTTCAGCACAGTAATGTATATTTTAACTTAGGAGTGCATAGTGGCCCGTATAGCAGGCATTAACATTCCTGATCATAAACATACCGTAATCGCTTTAACATCGATTTTCGGAATCGGCAAAACACGTTCACAGGCTATCTGTGAAGCAACTGGTATTGCTGAAAATGTTAAGATCAGTGAACTGTCTGAAGAACAAATCGACAAGCTGCGTGACGAAGTTGCCAAGTATGTTGTAGAAGGTGACCTACGTCGTGAAATTACCCTGAGCATCAAGCGTCTAATGGACCTTGGTTGTTACCGTGGTTTACGTCATCGTCGTGGTCTTCCTGTGCGCGGACAGCGTACTAAGACTAACGCTCGTACCCGCAAGGGTCCGCGTAAGCCGATCAAGAAATAAGTCGGGGTACTGAATAATGGCAAAGGCACCAATTCGTGCACGTAAGCGTGTAAGAAAACAAGTCTCAGACGGTGTGGCTCATATCCATGCTTCTTTCAACAACACAATCGTTACTATTACTGATCGTCAAGGTAACGCATTAGGTTGGGCAACTGCCGGTGGTTCCGGTTTCCGTGGTTCTCGCAAATCCACTCCGTTTGCAGCTCAGGTTGCAGCAGAGCGTTGCGCAGAAGCTGTGAAAGAATACGGAATTAAAAACTTGGAAGTTATGGTTAAGGGACCGGGTCCGGGTCGCGAATCAACAATTCGTGCTCTGAACGCCGCAGGTTTTCGCATCACTAATATTACTGATGTGACTCCTATCCCTCATAACGGTTGTCGCCCACCGAAAAAACGTCGCGTTTAATACGTATCGTTTTTTAGGACTGTTGGAGAAAGAAAATGGCTAGATATTTGGGTCCTAAGCTCAAGCTGAGCCGTCGCGAAGGAACAGACCTCTTTCTGAAGTCTGGTGTTCGCGCGATTGACACCAAGTGTAAATTAGAACAGGCACCAGGCCAGCACGGAGCGCGTAAACCGCGTCTGTCTGACTATGGTGTTCAGTTACGTGAAAAACAAAAAGTTCGTCGTATCTACGGTGTTCTGGAGCGTCAATTCCGTAACTATTATAAAGAAGCAACACGTCTGAAAGGCAACACAGGTGAAAACCTGTTGACTTTGCTGGAAGGCCGTCTTGATAACGTAGTTTACCGTATGGGCTTTGGCGCAACTCGCGCAGAAGCACGTCAAATGGTTAGCCATAAGGCTATCATGGTAAATGGTCGCGTAGTTAATATCGCTTCTTATCAGGTTTCCCCGAATGACGTTATCAGCGTTCGTGAGAAAGCTAAAAAACAGTCTCGTATTAAGGCTGCTTTAGAGCTGGCTGAACAGCGTGAGAAGCCAACTTGGCTGGAAGTTGATGCTGCTAAAATGGAAGGTGTGTTCAAACGTATTCCTGAACGTACTGACTTGTCTGCGGACATTAACGAACACCTGATCGTCGAGCTTTACTCCAAGTAAAGCTTAGCACCAAAGAGAGGACACAATGCAGGGTTCTGTGACAGAGTTTCTAAAACCGCGCCTGGTAGATATCGAGCAAGTGAGTTCGACGCACGCTAAGGTGACCCTTGAGCCTTTAGAGCGTGGCTTTGGCCATACTCTTGGTAACGCACTGCGCCGTATTCTGCTTTCGTCTATGCCGGGTTGTGCGGTGACAGAGGTTGAGATTGATGGTGTACTGCATGAGTACAGCACCAAAGAAGGTGTACAGGAAGATATCCTGGAGATTCTCCTCAACCTGAAAGGGCTGGCGGTAAAAGTTCAGGGGAAAGATGAAGTTATTTTAACCTTGAATAAATCTGGCATTGGCCCTGTGACTGCAGCCGACATCATCCATGATGGTGATGTCGAAATCGTCAAGCCACAGCACATCATCTGCCACCTGACTGACGAAAGCGCATCTATTAATATGCGAATTAAAGTACAGCGTGGTCGTGGTTATGTGCCGGCTTCTGCCCGAGTTCATTCGGAAGAAGATGAGCGCCCAATCGGTCGTTTGTTAGTCGATGCTTGCTACAGCCCAGTAGAGCGTATTGCCTATAATGTTGAAGCAGCTCGTGTTGAGCAACGTACGGACTTGGATAAGTTAGTTATTGAAATGGAAACTAACGGTACAATCGATCCTGAAGAGGCGATTCGCCGTGCAGCGACCATTCTAGCTGAACAACTTGAAGCATTCGTTGATTTACGTGATGTACGTCAACCGGAAGTTAAAGAAGAGAAGCCAGAATTCGATCCTATCTTACTGCGCCCAGTTGACGATCTGGAATTGACTGTCCGCTCTGCTAACTGCCTCAAAGCAGAAGCTATCCACTACATCGGTGATCTGGTACAGCGTACAGAAGTTGAGTTGCTTAAAACGCCTAACCTCGGTAAGAAATCTCTTACTGAAATTAAGGACGTCTTGGCATCTCGTGGTCTTTCTCTGGGCATGCGCTTAGAAAATTGGCCACCAGCAAGTATTGCTGATGATTAAGATCACAGGTTAAGGTTTTACTGAGAAGGATAAGGTCATGCGCCATCGTAAGAGTGGTCGTCAATTGAACCGCAACAGCAGCCACCGCCAAGCTATGTTCCGTAACATGGCTGGTTCTTTAGTTCGTCATGAGATCATCAAGACGACTCTGCCTAAAGCGAAAGAACTGCGTCGCGTCGTTGAGCCGCTGATTACTCTTGCCAAGACCGACAGCGTAGCTAATCGTCGTCTGGCATTCGCACGTACTCGTGATAACGAGATCGTTGCAAAATTATTTAATGAACTGGGACCTCGTTTCGCAGCTCGTGCAGGTGGTTACACTCGTATTCTTAAGTGTGGCTACCGCACAGGTGACAATGCTCCGATGGCTTACATCGAGCTTGTTGACCGTGCTGTTGAGTCTCAAGAAGCAGCAGCAGAGTAATCTGTCGTCGCTTTCAAGAAAACCGGGTATATTGCCCGGTTTTTTTGTACCTGCTATTCTTACTTTTCCAAAGCAGATTTTGTGCTCTTGAATTTTTTGTTGTTAACCCTTATTTATAGGTAAGCGTTCATGAGTATGTATAAGATTGGCGAAATA